>NZ_JASSPE010000007.1:0-249809 GCF_030234105.1 Paracoccus sp. SSJ
GGTCTATTCCCCCCTCTCCATGCTCGCCGCACTCGCCAGCGCCTGCGCCATCGGCCTCGCATTCGGATACCTCCCGGCCGTCAACGCCGCAAAACTCGACCCCGTCAAAGCACTCCAAAAAGGGTGAATGGGGGGGTGTTGCCCCGGGCACACAGTCGGAAAACCTGTCCAAAAGTCGGACTTCCCAGACTCGGGTCCTGCGCCCAGACTGCTGGTATGGAAGGAGGAAGGAGCAGGGACAATGAAAGGCAAAGTCATCCTTACCGGCCGCAAGGGGGCGCTCGTTTCGGGCGAATACGAGGTCAGCGGCGACACCATCCGCGTATCCTATGCCGGCCACGAGCGCTGCGTGCGCATCGACGGCGGCTCGGTGGACCATCTGGCGCAATCGCTGCTGCGCGATCTCTGGCTGGAATGAGGCGGCCCGCCGCGCGACAGGGGGTGCCGCGGCCCCGCAGGACGGAAAAAAGCGCGCGCCGCGCCCTTCCGTCCGGTTGCGGTTTCGTGTCAGAACCTGCAAGGACAGGTTGAGCGAAGGCACCCGATGACGGCGACGATTCCGGCAAGACTGACCCGCGCGGGACTGGTTGCGACGGCGCGCATCCTCATCAGCCTGCGCGCCATCGACCTGCCGCCGCCGGGCGCCGCACCGCGCATCCTGGTCGCGAACCATGTCAGCCATGCCGATTTCGTCGCGCTGTGGTCGGCGCTGCCCAAGCCGCACCGGCTGCGCACCCGCCCGGTCGCCGGCGCCGATTACTGGGAACGCTCGGCCATACGCCGCTGGATCGCCCATCAGGTGTTTCGCGCCGTGCTGATCGACCGCGACCCGGCCAGCCGCCGCGCCGATCCCGTCGAGACCGTTGCCCAGGTGCTGCGCGGCGGCGAGGACGTGATCTTCTTTCCCGAGGGCACGCGCAACCTGACCGACGCCCGGCTCCTGCCGCTGAAATCCGGCATCTACCACCTGGCCCGCGCCGTCCCCGAGGCCGAGATCGTGCCGGCCTGGATCCTGAACCTCGACCGCATCCTGCCCAAGGGCGCCTTCCTGCCGGTGCCGCTGAACTGCGCCGTCCGCTTCGGCAACCCCATCCGGGTCGAGACCGGCGAGAGCCGCGAGGATTTCCTGCAACGCCTCGCCGCCGCGATGCTGGCGCTCTCCGACACGAAGGCATAGGCCATGGACCGCTTTTACTCTCCCTCGGCCTTCGTGTTCTACGGGCTCTTCGCCTTCCTGGTCCTGGCCTCGCTGGTGGCGCGGTTCCTGATCCGCTCGGGGCGCGTCGGCGGCCCCACGGCGCAGAACCTCGCCGACCGCATCCGCGCCTGGTGGGTGATGATCGGCGTGCTGGCGCTGATCTTCACGCTGGGCGCCGGGGCGATCACGCTGTTCTTCGCGCTGTGTTCCATGGCGGCGCTGCGCGAATTCGCCACCATCACCCATACGCGGCGCGACGACCACGACGGGCTGGCCATCGCCTTCTACCTGATACTGCCGCTGCAATACCTGCTGGTCTATTTCGAGGTGCCGGTCTTTGCCGCGCTGCTGATCCCGGTCTACAGCTTCCTGCTGCTGCCGGTCGTGACCGTGTTCAAGGGCGAGGTGCAGGGCTTCCTGACCCGCGTCTCGGAAACGCAATGGGGGCTGATGGTCTGCGTCTATTGCGTCTCGCATATCCCGGCGATCCTGACGCTGGACATTCCCTTCTATCGCTACAGCGCCTTCACGCTGGTGGCCTGGCTGATCCTGGTGGTGCAGGCATCCGACGTGCTGCAATATGTCTGGGGCAAGAGCATCGGCCGCCACCTGCTGGCGCCGCGCGTCTCGCCCTCCAAGACGGTCGAGGGGCTGGCCGGCGGCATGCTCAGCGCCACGGCGCTGGGGATGGCGCTGACGCCGATCACGCCGTTCCTGTGGTGGGAGGCGGGGCTGATCGCCCTGACCGTCACCGGCTTCGGCACGCTCGGCGGGCTCATCATGTCGGCGATCAAGCGCGACCGCGGCGTCAAGGACTGGGGCACCCTGGTCCAGGGCCATGGCGGCATCCTGGACCGGCTGGACAGCCTGGTCTTCTCGGCGCCGGTATTCCTGCATATCCTGGCATGGGGGTGGATGTGACCGAGGATTTCAGCCGGCGCCCGATCGCCAGCCGCAACACGAAATGGGCGGCCCATGTCACCCGGCGCCTTGTCGCGCGCGGGATCGCGCCGAACCGCATCTCGGCCGGATCGGTCGTGGCTGCCGCGCTTTCGGGCGGGGCCCTGGCGCTGTCCGCGCAGACCGGCGCGCTCTGGGCCTCGGGGGTGCTGCTCGTCCTCGGCGCGCTGTTCTGCCAGCTGCGGCTGCTCTGCAACCTCTTCGACGGGCTCGTCGCGGTCGAGGGCGGCATGGGCAGCCCCGACGGCGCCTTCTGGAACGAGGTGCCGGACCGGCTTTCCGACCTGATGATCCTTGCCGGACTGGGCGTGGCGGCGGGCCTGCCCGGGCTGGGGCTGCTGGCCGGGGCGCTGGCGATCCTGACCGCATACCTGCGCGAATTCGGCCGCGCCTCGGGCCTCGGCTCGGATTTCTCGGGACCGGGGGCCAAGTCGCACCGCATGGCCGCCGTGACGCTGGGCGTGCTGGCACAGGCCGGCGCCTGGATCGCCGGCGCGGGCTGGCCGGTGCTGGTCTGGACGCTGTGGCTGGTGCTGGCGCTGACGGTGGCGACGATCGTCCGCCGCAGCCGGCGCATCCTGCGCGGGCTGGCCGGCGGGGCGTGAAATCGGGGGTAGTCGCCGCTGCCCAGCGTGATATGGGGTAACTTCGCCAATTCCTTCGTGATACTGGCCGCTCAGCACGGACAATCAGACGACAGAGAACCCAGCCATGCCCGCATATCGTTCCCGCACCACCACCCACGGCCGCAACATGGCGGGGGCCCGCGGCCTCTGGCGCGCGACCGGGGTGAAGAACAGCGATTTCGGCAAGCCGATCATCGCCATCGTGAACAGCTTCACGCAGTTCGTGCCGGGCCATGTGCACCTGAAGGACCTGGGCCAGATGGTCGCGCGCGAGGTCGAGGCGGCGGGCGGCATCGCCAAGGAATTCAACACCATCGCGGTCGACGACGGCATCGCCATGGGCCATGACGGCATGCTTTATTCGCTGCCTTCGCGCGAACTGATCGCCGACTCGGTGGAATACATGGTCAATGCGCATTGCGCCGATGCCATGGTCTGCATCTCGAACTGCGACAAGATCACGCCGGGCATGCTGATGGCGGCGATGCGGCTGAACATCCCGGCGATCTTCGTCTCGGGCGGGCCGATGGAGGCGGGCAAGGTCACGCTGGGCGACGGCCGCAAGGTCTCGCTCGACCTGGTGGACGCCATGGTCGCGGCGGCCGACGACAAGATCTCGGACGCCGACCTTGCCGCCATCGAAGAGGCCGCCTGCCCGACCTGCGGCTCGTGCTCGGGCATGTTCACCGCCAATTCCATGAACTGCCTCAGCGAAGCCCTTGGCCTGTCGCTGCCCGGCAACGGCTCGACCCTGGCCACGCATGCCTTCCGCAAGAACCTGTTCCTCGAGGCCGGGCGCCGCATCGTCGAGGTGACGCGCCGCCATTACGAACAGGACGACGCCTCGGTCCTGCCGCGCGCCATCGCCAGCAAGGCGGCGTTCCTGAACGCCATGTCGCTGGACATCGCCATGGGCGGCTCGACCAATACCGTGCTGCACCTCTTGGCCATCGCGCAGGAAGGCGGGGTCGATTTCACCATGGACGACATCGACGCGCTGTCGCGCAAGGTGCCGTGCCTGTGCAAGGTCGCGCCGAATACCGCCAACGTCCATATGGAGGACGTGCATCGCGCCGGCGGCATCATGGCGATCCTCGGGGAACTGGACCGCGCCGGGCTGATCGACCGCGATTGCCCGACCGTCCATGCGCCCACCATCGGCGCCGCCATCGACCAATGGGACATCGCCCGCAGCAACGACCCGCAGGCACGCGAGCTTTTCCTGGCCGCGCCGGGCGGCGTGCCGACGCAGGTGGCGTTCAGCCAGGCGACGCTCTGGCCCGACCTGGACCTGGACCGCGAGCACGGCGTGATCCGCTCGGCCAAGGCGCCGTTCTCCAAGGATGGCGGGCTTGCGGTGCTGAAAGGCAACGTCGCGCTGGACGGCTGCATCGTCAAGACCGCCGGCGTGGACGAATCGATCCTGGTCTTTTCCGGCCGCGCCAAGGTCTATGAAAGCCAGGACGCCGCCGTCTCCGGCATCCTGACCGGCAAGGTCGAGGCCGGCGACGTGGTCGTCATCCGCTACGAAGGCCCCAAGGGCGGGCCGGGCATGCAGGAAATGCTGTATCCGACCAGCTACCTGAAATCGAAGGGGCTGGGCAAGGCCTGCGCGCTGATCACCGACGGGCGTTTCTCGGGCGGCACCTCGGGCCTTTCCATCGGCCATGTCAGCCCCGAGGCGGCGGCCGGCGGCACCATCGGCCTGGTGCGCGACGGCGACCGGATCGAGATCGACATCCCCAACCGCTCGATCCGCCTGGCCGTGCCCGAGGACGAGCTGGCCGCCCGCCGCGCCGAACAGGACGCCAAGGGCTGGAAACCCGCCCAGCCGCGCCAGCGCCAGGTCTCGGCCGCGCTCAAGGTCTATGCGCAGTTCGCCGCATCGGCCGACAAGGGCGCGGTGCGCATCCTGCCGGAATAAGGCCCGCCGAAACGGCCCCGGCGCGACGGTCCATGCCGTCCGTCCGCCACATCGGCCGAAGTCGGCTCACCTGCCCGCGACACGTCCCGCGGCTTTGCCGCGGCCGGCATTTCGGGCAACGCCGCCCCCCGCTTCGCGGGCACGGCGCTCGCTTCGTTTCAGCCCCCAAGCCCCAGCAGGCGCAGGGCCTGGCGCAACTGATCCTCGACCGACAGGGCCATGTCGACCACGACGCCGTCCTCGTCAGGTGCCAGCGGCTCCAGCGTCGCCAGCTGCGAATCCAGCAGCTTGGCCGGGAAGAAATGCCCCGCGCGATGCGACAGCCGGCTTTCCAGCAACGCGCGCGAGCCATGCACATGCACGAAGCGCACCACCGGCGCCCCCTGGCGCAGGATGTCGCGATAGGCCCGCTTCAGCGACGAACAGCCCATGACCGAGGACTGGCCCCGCGCCTCGTTCCGCCCAATCTCGGCGGCCAGCGCCCGCAGCCAGGGCTCGCGGTCGCCGTCGTCCAGCGGAATGCCGTCGCGCATCTTGGCGACATTGGCCTCGGGGTGAAAGCTGTCGCCCTCGACGAAGGGCCAGCCCAGGTGCCGGGCCAGCGCCTCGCCCGTGGTGCTTTTCCCGGCGCCCGAGACGCCCATCACCACGATATGCTGCACCACGCCCTTCACAGCAGCCACCAGCCAAGCAGCGCAAAGCCGAAGGCGATGGTGCCCAGCAGCGTCTCCATCACCGTCCAGGTCTTCAGCGTGGTCTTTTCATCCATCTCCAGGAACCGCCCGACCAGCCAGAAGCCGGAATCGTTGAAATGGCTCAGCACCGTGGCGCCGCCGGCGATGGCCACCACCAGGAAGCAGCGGTCGAATTCGCTCAGGCCCGTGGTCGCCGCCACCGTGGGCGCGATCAGCCCGGCCGTGGTGGTCAGGGCCACCGTGGCCGAGCCCTGCGCCACCCGCAGCGCCATCGAGATGACAAAGGCCGCGACGATCAGCGGCATGCCGATGGCGTCCAGGCTGCCGGCCAGCGCCTCGCCGATGCCGCTGGCGCGCAGCACGCCGCCGAACATGCCGCCCGCGCCGGTGACCAGGATGATGGCACAGATCGGCGCCAGCGCGCCGTCCATGATCTTTTCGATCTCGGCCGCGTTGCGGCCCCGGCCCAGCAGCGCCATGGCGACCAGCACGGTGATGAGCAGCGCGATGGGCGTCTGCCCGATCAGCCGCAGGACCGTGACCCAGCCCGCACCGCCGTCGACCACGCCCATGGTCGCCAGCGTGCCCAGCCCGGTATTCAGGAAGATCAGCGCCAGCGGCAGCAGCAGCACCAGCATCACGGTGCCAAAGCTCGGCGGGTTGCGGTCATGGCTGCCGGCGTCGACCGCGCCCAGGATCTGCGGGATCGGCAGCACGAAGCGCCGCCCGGCCCACAGCCCGAACAGATAGCTGCCGAAGAACCAGGTCGGCAGCGCCACGGCCAGCCCGACCAGCACCAGAAGCCCGATATCCGCGCCCAGCAGATCGCCCGCCGCCACCGGCCCCGGATGCGGCGGCAACAGCGCATGCATGGCCGCAAAGGCCCCCGCCGCCGGCAGCGCGTAAAGCAGCACCGAGCCGCCAAAGCGGTAGGCCACGCTGAAGATGATCGGCAGCATCACCACCAGCCCGGCATCGAAGAAGATCGGAAAGCCGAACAGCAGCGAGGCCACGCCCAGCGCGAAAGGCGCGCGCTCGGCGCCGAACTGGCCGATCAGCCGGTCCGCCAGCACCTGCGCGCCGCCGGTGATCTCCAACAGCCGCCCGATCATGGCGCCAAAGCCCACCAGCAGCGCCACCGTGGCCAGCGTCGAGCCAAAGCCCTGCAACAGCGTCGGGATCACGTCGCCCATGGGAATGCCGGCGACGATCGCGGTCAGCAGGCTGACCAGCACCAGCGAGACAAAGGCATGCAGCCGGAACCGCATGATGAACACCAGCAGCACCAGCACCGCTGCGGCGGCGATAAGCAAAAGCACCGGCGTGCTGTGGACGGGCTCGACAGGATTCATGAAAACTCCTCCGGCGGAATGGACTTGGGTCAGCCTGTGATCTGGTTTCGCCGCCCCTCCTCCCCGGATTCGCGGCGGACTTGGATGTTAGCGTTAACAAATCCTCCGTGAAAGGTTAAGAGGGGTTGGCTAGCGCCCCTTCGCGGCGGCCATGCGGTCGTGCAGCAGGCGCATCTCGTCCGACAGCGCCAGCTCCAGCGCGGCCTCGGGACCCGAGACGACGCCGGGGTCCTCCTGGCCGTCCAGCATCACCTCGCGGTCCTCCAGCCATGCCAGCATCTCGGCCCGCATCTCAGCAGACGAAAGGTCCAGCAGCTTTTCAAGCATGCGGCGATGCGCGATCAGCCGGCCCTCCAGACCGTCGATCCGGGCGGCCAGCCTGTCCATCATGTCCATGCGCCATCTCCCTGCGGTTGCTGGGGAATCATGATGGCACAGATGCCGGAACCCGCAAAGCCGTTCAGTTCCGCGCGGTCAGGCTGCCGCCCTCGATCCGCCGCAACGAGATTTCCAGCCGTGCCTCGGCGGCGATGATCTCGGCGCGCACGCGCTTGGTATAGGTCATGTGGTCCTGGGCGGCGCGGGCCGCCGCCTCGGGGTCGCGGACCATGATCGCGTCATAGATGGCGCGGTGCTGGGCGCGCAGCACGTCGCGCACCTCGGGCCGGGCATACAGCTTTTCGCGGTTGTGGAACACGCCCTTGCGCAGCATGCCCGACAGCGCCCGCATGATCTGCAGCAGCACGACGTTGTGGCTGGCCTCGTAGACCGCGACATGCAGGTCGACATCCGCCTCGGCCTCGTCGCGGAAATCCGCCTCGTCATGGGCCAGGTCGATGCGCTCCATGCAGCGGGTCAGCGTCGCGCGGTCCACGTCGCTCGCCCGCGTCGCGGCCAGGCTCGCCGCCATGCCCTCCAGCGTGCCGCGCAGTTCCAGATAGTCGTCCACCACCTCCCCGCGCGAGGCCATCAGCTCGATCAGCGGATCGGTGATGCTGGTGGCCAGCGGCGCCACCCGCCGCCCGCCGCCCGGATCGGCGACGATCAGCCCCCTCTCCTCCAGCATGCGGATGCCCTGCCGCAAGGTCGGGCGCGAGACGTTCAGCCGCAGCGCCATCTCGCGCTCGGGCAGCAAGGGGTCGCCGGGGCGCAGCGAGCCTTCGAGAATCAGGTCCTCGATGTGCCGGGCGGTGGTTTCCGCGGCAGGGGCTCCCTTGTTCACTTCGCTGGGCATGCTCGACTCCTTGCGGGGCTGCCGGAAATTCAGGGGGTTAGGCGGCGGCACCCGGTCCCAAAGATTACCCGCAGTCCCGGATCGGGCGCAATGGATTTTCCACTTGACCTTAATGGTCAAATTATTTTACCAAGAAAGCGGGGAAGGTAAAGCGTTATGCTCGAACCGTGCCGCATGGCGCGGAGCCTGCCCCGCATGACGGGAGGGGAAAGCCATGACGCGACCCGGCCAGGCCGAGGCAGCCGCAGACCGCACCGCATTGCTGGACCGGCTGCGCCGGATCGTGGGACCGGCGCATGTGCTGACCGCCGACCGCGCCACCCGCCGCTATACCCGCGGCTTCCGCTATGGCGAGGGGCCGGTGGCCGCGGTGGTCCGCCCCGGCTCTCTGGTCCAGATGTGGCGGGTCCTGAACGCCGCCGTCGCCTCGGGGCGCGCGGTGATCCTGCAGGCCGCGAATACCGGGCTGACCGGCGGCTCGACCCCCTGGGGTCAGGATTACGACCGCGAGATCGTGCTGGTCTCGGTCATGCGCCTGCGCGGCATCCACCTCATCGGCGCGGGCGAACAGGTGCTCTGCCTGCCCGGCGCCACGCTCGACGCGCTGGAAAAGCGCCTGCGCCCCCTGGGACGAGAGCCGCATTCGGTCATCGGCTCGTCCTGCATCGGCGCCTCGGTCCTGGGCGGCATCTGCAACAATTCCGGCGGCGCGCTGATCCAGCGCGGCCCGGCCTATACCGAGATGAGCCTTTACGCCAAGGTGCGCGAGGACGGCTCGGTGGCGCTGGTCAACCATCTGGGCCTTGATCTGGGCAACGACCCCGAGGAAATCCTGGCCCGCGTCGAGGCGGGCGAATTGCCCGCCCCCGCGCCCACCGACGCCTGGGCCTCGGACCGCGAATATGCCGACCATGTCCGCGACATCGAGGCCGAGACCCCGGCCCGCTTCAACGCCGATCCGCGCCGGCTGCACGAATCCTCGGGCTGCGCCGGCAAGCTCGCGGTCTTTGCCGTGCGGCTGGACACGTTCCAGGCCGAAAAGGACACGGCGGTCTTCTATGTCGGCAGCAACGACCCGGACGAGTTGACCGAGATCCGCCGCCATATCCTGGCGCATTTCCAGAGCCTGCCCATCGCCGGCGAATACATCCACCGCGAAGCCTATGACATCGCGGCGAAATACGGCAAGGACACCTTCCTGTTCATCCGCCACGCCGGCACCGACCGCATGCCGGCATTCTTCGCCGCCAAGGCGCGCATGGACGCGCTGACCGAGCGGCTGGGGCTGGGCGCCACCCTCTCGGACCGGCTGGCGCAGGGCGTCGCGGCGCTGATGCCCCAGCACCTGCCCAGGCGCATGAACGATTTCCGCGACCGCTACGAACACCACCTGCTGCTGCGCATGGGCGGCGCCGGCATCGCCGAGGCGCGCGACTATCTCGGCGCCATCTTCCCCTCGGCCAGCGGCGCCATGTTCGAATGCACCCCCGACGAGGGCAAGGCCGCATTCCTGCACCGTTTCGCCGTGGCGGGCGCCGCCGTGCGCTATCGCGCCATCCACGCCCGCGAGGTGCAGGACATCGTGGCGCTGGACATCGCGCTGCGCCGCAACGACCGCGACTGGGTCGAGCGCCTGCCGCCGGAACTGGACGCAAAACTCGAGAAAAAGCTCTATTACGGCCATTTCTTCTGCCACGTCTTCCATCAGGACTACGTGGTGAAAAAGGGCCAGGACTGCCTGGCCGTCGAGCATGAGATGTGGCGCCTCTTGGACCGGCGCGGCGCCGAATACCCGGCCGAGCACAATGTCGGCCACCTTTACCACGCCAAGCCGGAACTGGCCGGCTTCTACCGGCAGCTGGACCCGACCAACAGCCTGAACCCCGGCATCGGCCAGACCTCGAAATGCGCGCATTGGCACTAGGCCGCGCCATCCAAGACGACCGCGCAGGACTGCGCACCCGCAACGGCGGAACCGCCCGCCCCATCTGAGGAGGAAAGATGGCTGGACTAATCACATTCATCCTGGCCCTGCTGCCCATCGCCACGGTCTTCGTGCTGCTGGTGGTGCTGGCGAAATCGGCCAAGTTCTCGATGCTGGTGGCCTATCTCGTCACCGCCGCCACCGCGCTGCTGATCTGGGGCACGGAACTGAACAAGGTCCTGGGCGCGACGGTGAACGGCGCCGTGACCGCGATCAGCCTGCTTTACATCGTGTTCGGCGCCATCCTGATGCTCTACACGCTGGAAGAAAGCGGCGGCATCCGCTCGATCCGGGCCGGCTTCACCTCAATCTCGCCCGACCGGCGGGTGCAGGCGATCATCATCGCCTGGCTCTTCGGCTCGCTGATCGAGGGCGCCTCGGGCTTCGGCACGCCGGCGGCCATCGCCGCGCCGCTGCTGGTCGCCATCGGCTTTCCCGCCATGGCCGCCGTCATGGTCACGCTGATCATCCAGAGCACGCCGGTTTCCTTCGGCGCGGTCGGCACGCCGATCCTGGTCGGCGTGCGCACCGGCCTTGCCGACCAGCAGATCGTCGAGGCGACCATCGCGCCGATGGCCTTCGGCGACTACCTGCTGGAGATCGCGGTCAAGGTCGCCACCATCCACGGGCTGATCGGCTTCCTGATCCCGCTGATCCTGGTCGGCATGCTCACCCGCTTCTTCGGCGCCAACCGCTCCTTTGCCGAAGGCTTCCGCATCTGGAAGTTCGCGCTGTTCGCGGGCCTCGCCTTCACCGTGCCCTATTACCTCATCGCCGCGACGCTGGGGCCGGAATTCCCCTCGCTGCTCGGCGGCATCGTCGGGCTGCTGATCGTGGTCCCGGCGGCGAAACGCGGCTTCCTGATCCCCAGGGAGACCTTCGACTTCCCGCCGCGCCGCGACTGGAACGACAACTGGGTCGGCAAGCTCGACAATCTCGAGGACCACAACGCCCACAAGCCGGTGATGCCGCTGGTCAAGGCATGGGCGCCCTATGTCTTCGTCGTGGCCCTGCTGGTCATCACCCGCTCGATCGCGCCGATCAAGGCATGGCTCACCTCGCCCGAGATGACGATCGCCTTCCGCGACCTGTTCGGCTCGGGCATCAACGCCTCGGTGCAGGTGCTGTTCCTGCCCGGCACGATCCTGATCCTGGCATCGCTCTTCACCTTCGTGCTGCACGGCATGTCGGGACGCGACTACGGCCGGGCGCTCAAGGCCTCGGGCGTGACCATGATCGCCGCCGCCCCCGCGCTGCTGCTCGCGGTGCCGATGGTCCAGGTGTTCCTGAACTCGGCCTCGGACAGCTATGCCAGCATGCCCATCGTTCTGGCACAGGGCGTCTCGTCGGTGGTGGGCGATGCCTGGCCGATGTTCGCGCCGCTGATCGGGGCCATGGGCGCCTTCGTCGCCGGCTCGAACACCGTCAGCAACATGATGTTCTCGCTCTTCCAGTTCTCGACCGCCGAACAGATCGGCCTGGGGGCTGCGGGCGCGGGCACCGTGGTGGCGCTGCAAGCCATCGGCGGGGCCGCCGGCAACATGATCTGCGTGCATAACGTCGTCGCCGCCTCGGCCACCGTCGGGCTGACCGACCGCGAGGGCGCGATCATCCGCCAGACCCTGATCCCGATGGCCTATTACGTCGTGCAGGGCGGGCTGATCGGCTTTGCGCTGCTGACCGGCAACCTGATGTGGTGGGTCGCCGCCGCGATCTGGGCGGCCGCGGTGCTGTTCTTCATGTCGCGCAACCGCGGTCCCCGTCCCGTCACCATCGCCAACTAGGGGAAAACCATGCCCGGAGAGCCAAAACCGACGGTCGGTCTGTTCGTGACCTGCCTTGTCGACGCCATCCGCCCGCAGATCGGCTTCGCAGCCCTCCAGCTTCTCGAAGAGGCGGGCTGCACGGTCGAGGTCCCGCAGGCCCAGACCTGCTGCGGCCAGCCGGCGCTGAACAGCGGCGACGACCGCGACGCGGCGCATCTGGCCCGCCAGACCATCGCGGCATTCGAGGGCTACGACCATGTCGTCCTGCCCTCGGGCTCCTGCGCGGCGACCATGGTGCATGGCTACCCGGACCTTCTGGCGGGCGACCCGGAATGGGCCGCCCGCGCCAGGGCCATGGCCGCGAAAACCCATGAGATCACCAGCTTCCTGGCCGATGTCATGGGCTACGCGCCCTCGGGGCGGAGGTGCGACGCCTCCGCCACCTATCACGACAGCTGCTCGGGGCTGCGCGAACTCGGCATCGCCGACCAGCCGCGCGCGCTTCTGGCCCATGTCGAGGGGCTGGAAATGCGCGGCCTGCCCGGCAACGATGCCTGCTGCGGCTTCGGCGGCACCTTCTGCGTGAAATATTCCGAGATCTCGAACGCCATCGTCACCGAAAAGGCCGAGGCAATCGAGGAGACCGGCGCCGACATCCTGCTGGCCGGCGATCTGGGCTGCCTGATGAACATGGCCGGCAAACTGCACCGCCGGGGCGCAAAGACCCGCTGCTTCCACACCGTCGAGGTGCTGGCCGGCCGCGCCACCGGCCCCGCCATCGGCGAGGATGCGCCATGAACGCGCCCTCCAAGGCCCCATTCAAGGCCCGCGCCAAGGCGGCCTTGGCCGATCCGGTGCTGAAAACCGCCATCGACCGCACCACCGGCAATGCCGAGCGCAAGCGCGCCGCCGCCGTCGCCGCTTTCCCGGAGTTCGAGGCCGCCCGCGCCCGCGGCAAGGCGATCAAGGACCACGTCGTCGCCCATCTCGACCATTACCTGGAGATGTTCGAGCGAAACGCCGCCGCCCGGGGCGCGCAGGTCCACTGGGCCGCCGACGACGCCGAGGCGCGCGCCATCGTCACCCGCATCTGCCTGGCCGCCGACGCCAGGCTCGTGACCCGCGCCAAATCCATGCTGGGCGAGGAAATCGGCCTGCCCCACGCCCTTGCCGATGCCGGCATCGAGCGGGTCGAGACCGACCTGGCCGAGCACATCATCCAGCTTGCGGGCGAGGCCCCCTCGCATATCATCTGGCCCGCCATGCACCGCACCCGCGAACAGGTGGCCGAGCTTTTCAAGACCGGCCACCACCCGCCCCCCGCCGCCGAGGATCCGGCGACCATGGTGCAAAGCGCCCGCACCCAGTTGCGGACCAAGTTCCTGTCGGCCGATATCGGCATCTCGGGCGCGAATTTCCTGGTCGCCGACACCGGCGCCACCTGCACCGTCACCAACGAGGGCAATGCCGAACTGACCACCACGCCGCCGCGCATCCACATCGTGACCGCGGGGATCGAAAAGCTGGTGCCCTCGACCGCGCACGCCTTCGCGCTGCTGCGCCTGCTGGTGCGTTCGGCCACCGGCGGCGAGATGACGCAATACACCACCTTCCACGCCGGCCCCAAACGCCCCGGCGATGCCGACGGGCCCGAGGAAATGCATATCGTGCTGGTCGACAACGGCCGCACGAAGATGCTGGCCGACGAGTTCCGCGAGATGCTGCGCTGCATCCGCTGCGGCGCCTGCATGAACCATTGCGTCGTCTATCGCCAGATCGGCGGCCATGCCTATGGCGGGACATATCCCGGCCCGATGGGCTCGGTCCTGACGCCGGTGCTGGACGGGCTGGCAGCGTCCCGCGACCTGCCCAATGCCTGCACCATGAATGGCCGCTGCGCCGAGGTCTGCCCGGTCGGCATCCCGCTGCCCACCCTCTTGCGCGCCTGGCGCCGCCGCAGCTGGCGCGAGGGGTTGGAGCCCGGATCGATCCGCACCGGCATCGGCCTCTGGGCGCAACTGGCCCGCCGCCCTCGGCTCTATCGCCTCGCCACCCGCATCGGCTTGCCGCTTCTGCGGCTGTTCGGCAGGGGCGGCTGGATCTCGCGCCTGCCGCTGGCCGGGGGATGGACCGACCATCGCGACCTGCCGCGCCCGGCGGCGCAAAGCTTCATGGACCAATACCGCGCCCAGCAGAAAGGCCGCAAATGACCGCCCGCGACCGCATCCTCTCGGCGATCCGCACGGCCCTCGGCCCCGGCAAGCCGCCCGCGCAGATCGCGGCCGAGGCCGCAGCCCTGCTCGACCCCGCGGGCATCGCCCGCCCGCACCTTGTCGCCCCGGTGCTGCCCGACGCCTTTGCGCTGAAGGCCACCGCGCTCGGCACCACCATCGACCGCGTGGCCAGCATGGCCGAGGTGCCGCAGGCCATGGCCCGCTATCTCGACGCCCACGGCCTGCCTGCCCGCTTTGCCATGCAGCCGGCGCCGGAGCTGGCGGCGCTCGACTGGCAGGGCCTCGCCCCGCACCAGGGCACCGCCCCGGACGAGCCCACCGCCCTCGGCCTCGCGCTTTTCGGCATCGCCGAAAGCGGCTCGCTGGTCATCCATTCGGGGCCGGACAATCCGATCCTCATGTCCTTCCTGCCGCTGCATCACGTCGCGGTGCTGCGCGAAAGCACGCTCCTGCCCTACCTTGAAGACTATGCCGCCCGCCTTTCCGCCCAGGCCGTGCCGCGCAACGCCATCCTGATCACCGGCCCCAGCGGCACCACCGACATCGAGGGCAGCTATGTCCGCGGCGCCCACGGCCCCGGCTTCCTGCACGTCATCCTGATCGCCGACGCCGGGACCGAGCCGGGCTGACCGCCGCCGCGATTTGCCCTAGCATTGCGGCACCCGATGGGAGGCCGCGATGACCGACGCCCCGCAACCGCAGGATATGCCCCAGGAACTGCCGCGCGAACATTTCCTGCTTTTCGTCGCCATCCCGCCGCCCGGGGTGGCAGCGCGGATCGAGGACGCCTGGCGCCTCGCGAACCGCCGCGACCGCTTTCGCCGCGCCACGCTGCACATGACCATCCTGCCGGTGATCCGCACCCCGCAACTCGCGCCCGGCATGGCCGAGGCGCTTGGCCGCCCGCTGGACGGGCTGGACTTTCCCGCCTTCGACCTGATGCTGGACCACCTGACCACCTTCGGCCCGCCGCGCCGCCGCGACCGGCCGCTGGTGCTGGTCGGCCGACAGGAAAGCCCCGCCCCCGACGCGCTGTGCCAGACGCTCTGGCAGCGCCTTGCCGGTGCGGGGCTGGCCGTCGCCCGCCACCGCGTCACGCCGCATGTGACGCTGGCCTATGGCAAGCCCCTGCCGCCCCAGGGCATCCCGGTTCCGCCCGTGCATTGGCGCGTGGACGAGCTGGTGCTGATCGACAGCCTGCAGGGCCTGGGCCGGCATGTGCCGCTGGCGCGCTGGCCGCTGCCTTCAAGGTCCGGGCCGTGAAGCCTTATCGACAATCCCCGCCGCCCGCCTTATCCATGCCGCCATGAGCGCAGGATCCGAAGAAACCCTGGCGGTCCGCATCAGCCGCGTGCTGGCCGACCGGATCGTATCGGGCGAGATCGGCCCGGGCGAACGCCTGCGCCAGGACCGCATCGCCGAGGAATTCGGCGCCAGCCACGTCCCGGTGCGCGAGGCCTTCCGCCGGCTGGAGGCCCAGGGCCTGGCGATCAGCGAACCGCGCCGCGGCGTGCGCGTCGCCGCCTTCGACCTGCCCGAGGTCAAGGAAGTGGCCGAGATGCGCGCCGCGCTCGAGGAACTCGCGCTGCGCCATGCCGCGCCGCATCTGACCCCGGCGATCCTCAATGCCGCGGAAGAGGCGACCAAGGCCGGCGACGCCTCGCGCGACGTCCGCTCGTGGGAGGCGGCGAACCGCCGTTTCCACAAGCTGATCCTGACCCCCTGCGCCATGCCGCGCCTGCTCGCCGCCATCGACGACCTGCATGCCGCCAGCGCGCGTTTCCTCTTCGCCGCATGGCAATCGAACTGGGAAACGCGGACCGACCACGACCACCGCGCCATCCTGGCCGCATTGCGCAAGGGCGACGTGGACACCGCCTGCGCCACGCTGGCGCGCCATGTGCGCTGGATCGGCCGCCGCCCGGCGCCCTCGACCAGCGGCAAGCCCGACGCCTTCGCCATCCACGGCTAGGCGCGCCGCTCCGCCACCAGCCAGCTTGCGACATAGGTCAGCGCGACGCCCCCCGCCCCGCCATGCCGCGCCTCGTAGCGCGCCATGAAATCGCGCAGCGCGCCCGGCGAACGGAACTGCCCCGCGCAACCGTTGACCCCGGTGGCGCGCAGATGGCGCAGCACCTCCAGCGCGCCGGGGAAATGCAGCCTGACGCGCCATTCCCCCGCGCCACGGACCCGCCAGCCCGCCGGCAGCAGCGCCGCCATCCCTGCCCCGGCCAGATAGGACGGCGCCGCCGCCCGGCTGCCCAGGGCCCGCAATTCGGGAAAATGCCCCGGCGCAAAGCCCGAGATCGCCAGCCAGCCCCCCGGCGCCACCGCCCGGCACAGCCGGCCCAGGACCCGCGCCGGATCGGCAACCCATTGGATCGTCGAGGCCGAGGCCGCCAGGTCCACCGCCTCGGGCAACGCCACCTCGGCCACGTCGCCCGGCAGGTATTCCGCCGCGACCCCCGGCAATTCCGGCGCCGCCAGGTCGTTCAGCCACAGCCGCCGGGGCCGCAACTCCAGCAGGTGCCGGGTCAGGTGGCCCGAGCCATAACCCGCCTCCAGCACCCTTGCCGGGCGATGCCCCGCCACCGCGCCGCGATAGGCTGCGAACAGCCGCGCCGCGATCTGCCGCTGCGCCAGCGCCGCGCCGTCATAGGTTTTCATGCCGCGCGCGAATGACCGCGCCACCCGCCCGGCCAGCGCGTTCATGCCAGCACCTCGTCCCAGTCGCGCCACAGCGCAAAGGGGTTGTGCCCGCAATCCAGCACCCGGGTCTCGACCGGCCATGCCTGCCAGGCGCGGATCAGGTTCTTCAGCGGAAAGATGCGGTCCGAGGCGCCCAGCACGATGCGGTCGAAATCCGGCGCCTGCACGCCGCCCCAGCCCATCACCGCCCGCAGTTCCTCGCCCAGCGCGGCAGGATCGGCGCCCGGCTCCGTGGGGCATTCCGCCCGCCGCGCGAATTGCCGCAGCGAGAGTTCGGACAGGTTCGCCGCCGTGGCCCGCACCGTCTCGCACGGTATCCCCAGTTCGTTGTCGCAGGGCGCCCACGAGCCGCAGACCGCCACCTTGCGGCGAAACCCGTCCAGCGCGGGCAGCCGGCAGGCCGCCGCCACGCCGAAGGACCAGGCGACCAGATCCGTCGCCGCGTAGCCCTGGGGCCAGTCCGGCGCGGACAGGTCGCGGTAATCCGACAGCACCAGCACGTCGGCCGGCCCGGCCAGATGCCGGAACGGCCCCGCCCCGACCGCCCAGCCGGTCAGCACCACGATCAACTCCGGCGCTCCTTCCCGGCGCAGCCATTCCGCCCTCATGGCCAGCCCGCGATCTCGAACATCGCGGCGCAGATGCGCGCGACCTCGTCCGGCGCGGCGACAAAGGGCGGCATGCAGTAAAGCAGCCGCCCGAACGGTCGCAGCCAGACCCCGCTGTCGCGGCAAAAGCCATGCACGCGGCCCATGTCCACCGGCGCCTGCGTCTCGATCACCCCGATGGCGCCCAGCACCCGCACGCCGCGCACGCCGGGCAGGCCGCGCGCCGGGGCAAGGCCCTGCGCCAACCCCGCCTCGATCCCCGCGACCTGCGCCTGCCATGCGCCTTCCGCCAGCAGGTCCAGGCTCGCGCAAGCCACCGCGCAGGCCAGCGGATTGCCCATGAAGGTCGGCCCGTGCATCAGCACCGGCGCCGGCCCGTCCGAGATCGCCTCGGCCACCCGGCTTGATGCGACGGTGGCGGCAAAGCTCATCATGCCCCCGGTCAGCGCCTTGCCCAGGCACAGGATATCCGGCACCACCCCTGCCCGCTCCATGGCGAACAGCGTGCCGGTTCGGCCGAATCCGGTGGCGATCTCGTCGAAAATCAGCAACACGCCATGCCGGTCGCACAGCGTGCGCAGCCCGGCCAGCCAGCGCGGGTGATAGAACCACATGCCCCCTGCGCCCTGCACCACCGGCTCGACGATGAAACCCGCGATTTCATGCGCTTTCCCGGCAAACAGCGCCTCGACCGCGCCCAACCCGTTCCGCGCCGGATCCTCGTCCCATTCCGCGCCGAAAGGAATGGGCGGGCGCGGCACGAAATGCTGGACCTGCAAGGCGGCGCCGAAATGGGCATGCATTCCGGTCTGCGGATCGCACAGGCTCATCGCCTTCCAGGTATCGCCGTAATAGCCGCCGCGGGCCGAGGCGAAAGCCACCCGCCCCGCCTGCCCCAGCCCAAGCTGCGCCTGCACCGCCATCTTCAGCGCCACCTCGACCGCGACCGAGCCGCTGTCGCTGTAAAAGATGCGGTCCAGCCCCGCAGGCAGCATCGCGACCAGCCGCCGCGCCAGCCCCACGGCCGGGGCGTGCGTCAGCCCGCCAAACATCACATGCGGCAGGCGGCCAAGCTGCGCCTGCATCGCCTCGACCAGCCGCGGATGGCGATGCCCATGCGCCGCCGCCCACCACGAGGACATGGCGTCGATCATCCGCACCCCGTCCGCCAGTTCCAGCCAGACCCCCTCGGCCGCCGCGACCTCATGCACCGGCCCCGGCTCGCGCATCGAGCTGTAGGGATGCCACAGATGCCGCCGGTCGAACGCCAGATCCCGCATCACGACACCTCGCGGATCGCCGCCACGTCGATGCCGGCAAAGGCATCGTCCAGCGCCTCGGCCGTCACCCGCTCCAGCACCGGCAGCCGGCCCAGGTCGCGCACCGCGCCGATCTCGCAGATCACCCGCCGGCTGTCCGCCATCTCCTCGCCGATGAAGGCCACGCCCGCCACCCGGCAACCGGCCGCCCGCAGCGCCGTCAGCGACAGCAGCGAATGGTTGATCGTGCCCAGCGCGGTGCGGCAGCACAGCACCACCGGCGCCCCCCAGCCCGCGATCACCTGCAGATAGAGCAGGTGCCGGGTCAGCGGCACCATCAGCCCGCCCGCGCCCTCGACCACCAGCGGGGCCACCGGGGGCAAGGCCAGCCGCGCCGGATCGATCGCCACCCCCTCGCGCTCGGCCGCCAGATGCGGCGAGGCGGGCAGGCCCAGCCGATACGCTTCGGCCAGCACCGGCCGGCCCGAAAGCCGCGCCACGACCTCGCTGTCGGTCTCCTCCTCCAGCCCCGCCTGCACCGGCTTCCAATAGGTCGCGCCAAGCGCGCGGGCCAGCCCGGCGCTGAACACGGTCTTGCCGATGCCCGTATCGGTGCCCACGACGATCACCGCACCCATGCTGCCTCCAGCGCGGCAAACAGCGCCGCGATCTCGCCCGCCCCGACATTGCCGGTGACCGAGACCCGCAGCCGCGCCGTCCCCTTCGGCACCGTCGGCGGCCGGATGGCGCGGATGTCGAAACCCTGCGCCTGCAAGGCTCCGGCCATCTCCAGCGCCCGGAAATCCTCGCCGACGATCACCGGCACGATCTGGCTCTGCGCCACTATGCCGCAACGCCGCGCCGCCTCTGCCGCCTGCGCCATGCGCGCCCGCGCGCCCTCGACCAGCGCCGGCACCTCCTCCAGCGCCCGCAAGGCGCCGCGCAGCACCGCCGCCGACAGGGGCGACGGCGCCGTGGCATAGATGAACGGCCGCGCCTTGTTCACCAGCGTCTCGACCAGCACCCGGTCGGCGCAGACCAGCGCGCCCGAGGCGCCCAGCCCCTTGCCCCCGGTATGCAGGCTCACCAGCGGGCAGGCCAGCCGATGCGCCAGCCCCCTGCCCTGCGGGCCGAAAACGCCGGTCGCATGCGCCTCGTCCACCACCAGAACCCCGTCCTCGCGCGCGGCCAGCGCCGCCAGCGCCTCCAGCGGCGCGCGGTCGCCCTCCATGGAATAGACGCTCTCGACCGCGATCCAGATCCGGCCGCGCCCGCCCGAGTCGCGCCATTCCGCGATCACCCGCGCCGCGTCGCCGGCATCGTTATGGGCAAAGCCGCGGCATTCGGCCCGGCCCAGCCGCATCCCCTCATGCGCGCTGGCATGGACCAGCGCATCGTGGACCACCAGGTCGCCCTGCATCGGCAGCGCCGAAAAGATCGCCTGGTTGGCCTGGAACCCGCCGCCCATGTAAAGCGCCGCCTCGGCGCCGAAGAACGCCGCCGCCTCGGCCTCCAGCGCCTGATGCTCGGGATGGTTGCCGCGCAACAGCCGCGACCCCCCCGCCCCCACCGGCACGCCGCGCGCCAGCGCCTCCCGCGCCGCCCGGGCCAGCAATTCCGACCCCGCCAGCCCCAGATAGTCGTTCGAGGCGAAATCGGCACCCGCCGCCGGCGCCACCCGGCGCAGCCGTCCGCGCCGCGCCAGCGCCTCCAGCGCCGCCCCGTGCCGCGAAAAGCTCATGCCGCGCAGCCCTCCTGCGACGCCTCCGGCACCTCGGCCCGCAGCCCCAGCTTGGCGAACAGCAGCGCGTCCTTGTCCTCGTCCGGGTTCCCGGCGGTCAGCAGCGTGTCGCCGACAAAGATCGAATTGGCCCCGGCAAAAAAGCACATGGCCTGCATCTCGTCGCTCATCTCGGACCGCCCGGCCGACAACCGCACATAGGATGCCGGCATCAGGATGCGCGCCGTGGCGATGGTGCGCACCATCTCGATCGCGTCCAGCCTGGGCACATCGGCCAGCGGCGTGCCCGCCATCGGCATCAGCATGTTGATCGGCACCGATTGCGGCGGCACCTCCAGCCCGGCCAGCGTCTCCAGCATCGAGATGCGGTCCTCGGCCGTCTCGCCCATGCCGACGATGCCGCCGGCGCAGACATTGATGCCCGCCGCCTGCACCCGCTCCAGCGTCTCGATCCGGTCCTGGAAGGTCCGGGTGGTGATGATCTCGGAATAATAGCGCTCCGAGGTGTCGATATTGTGGTTGTAGTAATCCAGCCCCGCGTCCTTCAGCCGCAGCGCCTGGTCCGCGTCCAGCATGCCCAGCGTCATGCAGGTCTCCATCCCCATCGCCTTGACGCCGCGGATCATCGCCAGCACCGCCGGCATGTCGCGCTCCTTGGGCGAGCGCCAGGCGGCGCCCATGCAATAGCGCGTCGCCCCCGCCTCCTTGGCGCGCCTGGCCTCGGCCAGCACGCGCTGCACCTCCATCAGTTTCGAGGCCGACAGTTCCGAGCCGTTGCGCGCCGATTGCGAGCAATAGGCGCAATCCTCGGGGCAGCCGCCGGTCTTGATCGACAAGAGCTTCGAGCATTGCACGACATTCGGGTCGAAATGCGCCCGATGCACGGTCTGGGCCTGGAACAGCAGGTCCATCAGCGGCTGGTGATAGATCTCGGCGGCGCTGCGCGATTGCTGGGGCATGGATACCTCCCTGAGCCTCATGTGGAAGTATCTATAAAACGGCCAGCGCCGCTTTGTTAATCCGTATATATTATCTATTATTTCAGAAACGATCACGGGCTTGCGGCGCGCCTCTGCTGGGGCGCGCCGCCTGGCTCAATCATCCCGGCCGATTTCCTGAAAGCTGGCCGGATCGAACAGGACTTCGACCGACAGGCCGGTCTGGTCCTCTCCGCGAACCTCGTAGCAGCCTTCCTCCAGTTCGATCTTGCCGACGGTCCAGCCCTTGGCCGTCAGTTCGGCGCGCAACTCGTTGGCCGGACGGCGCTGATCCTGCGGCACGGTGCAGCGGTCATGGGCGACGGCCGGGCTCGCCAGGGCCGGAATGGCCAGCATCAAAGTGACAAGACGCATGATTTCATCTCCTGCATTTGCGTTCTGCAAGACCGGCATATCAGGGTCTGGCTTACAGCCCGCTTACAGCGCAAGGCGATCCGCGTCCCGGTTCAGGGACCGATGAGTCGCACCTTGCCGACGCGCCCGTCGCAGCGTTGCACGGCGATGCGCAGCCGTTCCAGCAGGTGCGTCTGCACATAGGCGGCGTGAAAGCGGCTGGGTGCGAACAGGGTCAGGCAAGTCTCATCGCGCTCGGCCTCGATCAGCCCGGCGAACCAGGCGTCGAACAGCGCCGGGTCTTCCTCGGCCAGCCGGGTCCGCGCCTCGGCCCACAGCCCCTCTGCCGGCATCGGCTCGGGACGGTGCAGCGGCACGACATTGCTCGTCGGCTCGGCCCGCTTGCCGCCGACGCGCTCGACGAAGTCCGGGCCGATATTCGGCCATTCCGCCTTTGTATCCAATAGGATACGATCAAGGTTCAGGCCCAGGACCGACACCCGGCCACGCGCGCCCTGCTGCTTGATCTCGATCCAGCCAAGCGCGCGCAGCTTGGCCATCTCGCGCTTGACGGTGCGCTCGTCCACGCACCACAATCGGGCGATCTCGCGCTGGCCGATGGTCAGTTCGTCGCGCTGCCAGTTATAGCGGGTGGTGATCAGCGCCATCAGCCGCAGCACCAGGCGCTGGCGATGCTTGTCGCCTGCCAGCCCATGCGCCATCATGGCCGAGAGCAAATCGTATTTCTTCGCCGCGGCCTCTCGGCCGACGGCACGAATCACCTGCATGTCTGCTCCTGCGCCCGGACTTGTCCGGCTGCCCTCATCTGCCCGATGGGCCCTGCCGATAAGGCAAAGACCCGGATGGCGGCGTCGGTCTCATGCCGTTTGAAACGCTTTTCGCCATCTGTTTCGTATTTGCGTCCTGAATTCCGATTCTGTCAAGCGATTCCCCGCCGGCCCGGATTTCCCGACCAAATCATCAAAGAAAATCGGTATCAAATGGTATAGGGGGACATTCAGGGCGTCACCCATTCGCGCCATTTTGTCCCCCATTCCGGCACGCAACGCGATCCGGCGTCCCCCATTTCCGGCATCTGCGTTCCGGCTGGGGCGCCCGGGGATTCGCTTGCCGATTCGCCGGGCGGTGCCGGGAAATACCTGAATTTCCATATCTTGGCCGTTCCATTAAAACGCCTTTTGCCAAATGTGCAAATCCGGCGTAAAAGCGGAACGGAAGAAAATCTGCGTCCTAAAAAATACAGGCATCCTATGTATACGCACGAAGACCTCGCGAAGTTGCAGGCGCAATCCCTGAAGATGCAGGGCTGGATCCGGCGCCAGACCTTCAGCCCGGCCAACGAGAAGACGCTGCGCCGCTTTTCCAGCTGGGAGGTGTCCGAGCTGATCTTTCGCATCAACCAGTCCACCTTCCGCGGCAAGCTCGCCGCCGAGCCGAACCTTCCCCCCGGGGAAGTCGAGGAGGACGGCCGCCAGCGCTGGTTCTCGCTCGACGAGATCAACGAGCTGCGTCGCCGCATCCGCATCAACCGCAAGACGCTGATGCCCTGGCGGCCGGAGGGCAAGCGCGCCTTCCGCGCCGCCATCGCCAATTTCAAGGGCGGTGCCGGCAAGTCGACCGTGGCACTGCATTTCGCCCATGCCGCGGCGCTGGACGGCTACCGGGTGCTGGTCGTCGACTTCGACCCGCAGGCGACGCTGAGCCATTCCATGGGCCTGACCGATGTCGGCGAGGACCACACCGTCTGGGGCATCATGGCCCGCGACCTGGAGCGCGAGACCGACCGCATGAACGCCGCCGCCCGCGGCGCGGAGAGCGGCACCGCCCTGCCCCAGCGCAAGCTGCCGGCCTCGATCCGCGACATGGGGCTGGGCATGCTGCGCCCGGCGGATTTCATCAAGCCGACCGCCTGGCCGACCATCGACATCATCCCGAGCTGCGCCAACGCCGCCTTCGTCGAGTTCGCCAGCGCCCAATACCGGCACCTGAACCCGGAATGGACCTTCTTCGGCGCGGTGTCGCGCTTTCTCGACAGCCTGGCGGACGATGCCTACGACCTGATCCTGTTCGATTGCCCGCCGGCCATCGGCTACCAGTCGATGAACGCGGTCTTTGCCGCAGACATGCTCTATATTCCCTCGGGCCCCGGTTATTGGGAATACGACTCGACCACCAGCTTCATCGGCCAGCTTTCCGAGGCGCTGGAGGATCTGTCGCATGGCTTCGAAAACTTCCCCACGGGGAAGATCAAGCTGCCCAAGGCCTTCGCCGACATCCGCTTCCTGATGACGCGCTACGAGCCGTCGAACGAGCTGCACCAGGCGATGTATGGCGCCTTCCAGCAGGTCTTCGGCCAGCACATGGCGCAGCATCCGATCGAGCTGACCCGTGCGGTCGAGCAATCGGGCCGCTTCCTCAGCTCGATCTACGAGATCGACTATCGCGAGATGACGCGCGGCACCTGGCGCCGGGCACGGGCGACCTTCGACCAGGCCTATGAGGAGTTCAAATCCCATGTCGTCGCGGCCTGGGACAAGCTGGAGGATGAGGCATGAGCCGCAAACGCCGCATGTTCGAGATCGATATGCCGGACGAGGCCGCCGGGGCTGCGCCGGAAACCTTCCCCGCGGGGAAGGAGGAAAAGGAGCATCGCCGCGGCCCGATGGCGACCGCCATCACCGAGACCGCGGAATCCACCCGCGACCGCGCCCGGCTGGAGGCGCAGATCCGTGCCGAGAACGACGCGCTGGCGCAGGAACATGTGCGGCTGAAGCGCGCCGGCCTGATCACCGACCTGATCCCGCTGGACGCCATCGATGCGCAGAAGCTGATCCGCGACCGCGCGCCGGGGCCGGATTACGAACTGACCGAACTGGTCGAGTCGATCCGCGACATCGGGCTGTCGAACCCGATCCGGGTCGAGCCGGCCGAGGATGGCCGCTATGAGCTGATCCAGGGCTGGCGCCGGCTTTCCGCCTATCGCCAGCTGCTGGAGGAGACGGGCGACGCCGAGAAATGGGGCCGCATCCCGGCCGGCATCGCGGCGCGCGGCGACGAGCTGGAGCGGCTTTACCGGCGCATGGTCGACGAGAACATGGTGCGCAAGGACATCTCTTTCGCCGAGATGGCGCAACTGGCGCTGCATTACGCCATGGACCCGGCGACCGAGGAAAACGACCCCGAAAAGGCGGTGGCGATCCTGTTCAAATCGGCCGGCTACCAGAAGCGCAGCTATATCCGCAGCTTCATCCGGCTGATCGAAGCCCTGGGCGATGCGTTGCTTTATGCGCCCGACATCCCGCGTGCGCTGGGGCTGGCGTTGGCGCAACGGCTGGACGAGGTGCCGGGCGCGGCGGCGGCGATCCGGGCCGAACTGAAGGACTGGGACTCGCGTTCGGTCAAGGACGAGCTGGACGTGCTGCGCCGCTATGCGGGGCAGGGGAGCGACACGGAATCCACCGCTGCCGCGCCGCGCAGCACCACGCCGGCCGTGCCTGCGGGCAAGGCGCGCATCAGCTTCCAGATCCAGCGGCCGCAGGGCAGCGCCAAATGCACCGCCTCGAACGGGCGGCTGGAGATCCGGTTGCCGCGCGACTTCTCGGCGGTGGACCGGCGCAAGCTGGAAGCGGCGGTACGGGTGATGCTGGAGAGCCTCGATTGACCTTCCCCGCGGGGAAGGTCCGGCCCCGGACGGGGGCTGCGGGGCGGGGTTTCGGGCCGGGAAACGGGGCTGTGGATGGGGGCGGGATAGCGCCTCTTCCAGTGATCCGCAAAATGGGGTTATTCTGCGGATAAGGTTGCTTGCAGGTCGGGAAACATGCCATCCGCTTCGGACACAGAATATCACGGAAAATCGGCTGCGCACCAGTTTTTTGATGCCTCGGAGTGGTTTTCCGCGCAGGCCGGCCTGACCGCCGATCTGGCGCGGGCCGCATTCGCGCTGGGGCGGCTGGAGGGCGCGGTGGCGGCGCTGGAGCCCGAGGCGCAGGCCGGCGCCAACCGGCGGCTGGCGCTGATCGAGGTCGAGGCGATGCTGTGGGCGCAGGGCACGCCGCTGCGGCGCGAGGATATCGGCCGCGACCTGATGGAAGCACGGGCCGGGGCCGATCTGGAGGCGATGCGGCTGGCGCGCTGGGGCATCCGGCGGCTGGAGGGGCAGGGCGATCCGCGCGACCTGCGCGGCTTTCTGGGGCTGCACCGGGCCGAGGTCTCGGGGCTGGACGAGTTGCTGGCGACGCGACCGACCGGGCGGGATTTCGACGCTGCGGTGGGCGAGTTCCGGGAACTGGCCGGGCAGGTCGCCGGGCTGGCGCCCCTGGTCCGGGCGGCGGCGCTGCGGGTCCTGTGGCGGCTGTGCGGGCTGTCGGCGCCCGAGGTGCTGGCCGAGCCGGCCACCTGGACGGCGCGGGACATGGCCGAGGGCTGCGAGGCGCTGCGCTTCGTGCCGCTGGGCCGGCACGGCCGCGGGGTCTGGGTCGACGGCGGTTCCCCGGCCGAGCGCATGGCGCGGCATCTTGCCGCAGTCACGGCGGCGATCATGGATGCGCGGCACGAATTGGCGCGGGTGGCCGAGTGGCAGGCCCGGGCGCTGGAGGCCATGGCGGGGGTCAAGGGCGAGAATGCGGGCCGGGTGATCCGGGCGCTGGCCGCGCATCCCCTGCTGAGCGCGGCGATGCTGGAGGACAGCGCCGGCATCAGCCGCGACACCGCCGAGCGGATGCTGTCGCGGATGAAGGCGCTGGGGCTGGCGCGCGAGATCACCGGCGGGCGGCGGTTCCGGCTGTGGATGGCGGCGGGCTGAGCGCCGCGCGGCGAAACGCGGCGGGCGTGGTGCCGGCGATCTTGAGAAAGGCGCGGTGGAAGGCGCTGGGTTCGCCATAGCCGAGGCGGGCGGCGATCTCGGCCACGCTGAGGTCGGTGTCGCGCAGAAGCTGGCGGGCGCGCATCAACCGGATCTCGGCACGGATGGCGGCGAAGCCCTGGCCCTCGGCCCGCAGGCGGCGGCGCAGCGTGGCGGGCGACAGGCGCAGGTCGGCGGCGAGGCGGTCGAAATCGGGCCAGTCCTCGGGCGGGGCGGCACGCAGCCGGGCGCGGATGCGCGCCGACAGCCCCTGGTCGTGGCGATAGCGCAGCAGGATGTTGGCGGGCGCGCCGCGCAGGAAGCCCTGAAGCGCCTTTTCGCTGCGGATGGTCGGCAGGGACAGGTAGCTGGCGGCAAAGGTCAGGCGGCTGGCCGGCTGGTCGAAATGCACCGGGGCGCCGAAGAACTGGTGGTAGTCGCGGCGGTTTTCCGGTGCGGGGCAGGCGAAATCGACCTGCATCAGCGGGATGCGGCGGCCGATCAGCCAGCACATCACCCCCAGCAGGACCAGCCAGTAGGTGCGATAGGCGAAGGCGCGGCGCGGCGGGCCGGCGTCGGCGAGCACGATCTCGGCCTGGCCGTCGCGCAGGCGCAGCTCTCCGGTCGGGTCGTCCAGGGTGACGGACAGGAACAGCAGCGCCCGGCGCAGGGCGCGCTCCAGCGTGCCGGCATGCAGGACCGCATGGCAGAGCAGCTGGAAGCTGCCGGGGCGCATGGGGCGGGCGGCCTCGTCGAAGAACTCGTCGCGGATCAGGTCGGCGATGGCGAGCCAGAGCTTGCCGTATTGCAGGTTCGAGACCGGCTCGCCCAGGGCCGCGATGCCGGCATGGGCCAGGAGCGGCGCCGGGTCGATGCCGCGGCGGTGAAGGCAGTCCAGCGCGTCCTCGACGAAGCCGGGGGAGATGGTGCGGCGTTCCATGGCGCCCGTTATTGCAAAACCGATCAGATATTCTGGCCGCGAATGTCATTGTTTGCAATGCGGTCGGCGCTAAGCTGCCGCCGAACTCATGGAGCCCGCGGGATGCGGGAGAGTTTGAGGAGGAGAGACATGTCTGCGACGACCCTGTCCCGGTCGCGGCCCGGCTATGAGCAGGCCGTGGCGCAATTCCGCATCGAGGACGCCATCGCCGGGCTGCGCGGCGACCTGGAGACCGGGCTGAACGCCTGCGTCGAATGCTGCGACCGCCATTGCGGCGCGGACCGGGTGGCGCTGCGTTGCCTGTCGGCGGACGAGGCGCTGGTGGAATACACATTCGAGGATCTGCGCGCGCTGTCGGCGCGGGCGGCGAACCTGATGCGCGACAAGGGCATCCGGCCGGGCGACGTGGTGGCGGGGCTGTTGCCGCGCACGGTCGAGCTGGTCGCGACGGTGCTGGGCGCCTGGCGGCTGGGCGCGGTCTATCAGCCGCTGTTCACCGCCTTTGGTCCCAAGGCCATCGAGCACCGGCTGAAGACCAGCGGCGCCAAGCTGGTGGTGACGAATGCCGCGCAGCGGCCCAAGCTGGACGAGGTCGAGGACTGCCCGCTGGTCGCCACCCTGCGCGGCGACGGGCCGCTGGCGCCGGGCGATGTCGATTTCCGCGAGGCGCTGGCCATGGCCTCGGACCAGTTCGAGCCGGTGATGCGGCGCGGCGAGGATCTGTTCATGATGATGTCCACCTCGGGCACCACCGGGCTGCCCAAGGGGGTGCCGGTGCCGTTGCGGGCGCTCTTGGCATTCGGCGCCTATATGCGCGACGCCATCGACCTGCGCGAGACGGACGTGTTCTGGAACATCGCCGATCCGGGCTGGGCTTACGGGCTTTACTATGCGCTGACCGGGCCCCTGCTGCTGGGCCAGCCGACGATCCTCTACGAGGGCGGCTTTACCGCCGAGACGACCTATCGCATCATCGAGCGCATGGGGGTGACGAGCCTTGCCGGCTCGCCCACCGCATACCGGCTGCTGATCGCGGCGGGGCCGGAGGCGGCCGGGGCGGTCAAGGGGCGGCTGCGGGTGGTCAGTTCCGCCGGCGAGCCCCTGAACCCCGAGATCATCCGCTGGTTCGGCGAGCATCTGGCGGTGCCGATCCACGACCATTACGGCCAGACCGAGATGGGCATGTGCGTGAACAACCATCACGGGCTGGAGCATCCGGTGCGTCCGGGCTCGGCCGGGCTGGCGATGCCGGGCTATCGCATCGTGGTGCTGGACGATGACGGCAACGAACTGGGACCGAACCAGCCGGGCGTGCTGGCCATCGACATGAAGCGCTCGCCGCTGATGTGGTTTTCCGGCTATCTGAACCAGGCGACGCCGGCGCTGGCGGGGGGCTATTACCGCACCGGCGACAGCGTGGAGTTCGAGCCGGACGGGTCGATCAGCTTTATCGGGCGGTCGGACGATGTGATCACGTCCTCGGGCTATCGCATCGGGCCCTTCGACGTGGAAAGCGCGCTGATCGAGCATCCTGCGGTGGTCGAGGCGGCGGTGGTCGGCGTGCCGGATCCCGAGCGGACCGAGATCGTGAAAGCCTTCGTCGTGCTGGCCAAGGGGGTCGAGGGAACCGAGGCGCTGCGCGAGGAACTGGCGCAGCATGTCAAGAAACGCTTGTCGGCCCATGCCTATCCCCGGATGATCGATTTCGTCGCCGACCTGCCCAAGACGCCGAGCGGCAAGATCCAGCGCTTTGTCCTGCGCAAGGCGGAAGTCGAAAAACTGGCCCGGGAGTAAGGACATCATGCAGATCGAGAACAGGGTTTTTGTGATCACAGGCGCCGGCTCCGGCCTTGGCGCGGCGGTGGCGCGCATGGCGGTCGGCGCGGGCGCGCGGGCGGTGCTGCTGGACGTGAACGCCGAGGCCGGCGCGGCGATGGCTGCGGAACTGGGCGAGGCGGCGCGTTTCGTCAGGACCGACGTGACCAGCGGCCCGGAGGGCGAGGCGGCGGTGGCCGCGGCGCTGGAGGCGTTCGGCCGGATCGACGTGGCGGTGAATTGCGCCGGCGTGGCTCCGGGCGAGAAGATCGTCGGGCGCGAGGGGCCGCACGGGCTGGAGAGTTTCGCCCGCGCCGTCCAGATCAACCTGATCGGCACCTTCAACATGCTGCGGCTGGCCGCCGATGCCATGGCGAAGAACGCGCCGGGCGAGGGCGGCGAGCGCGGGGTGATCGTCAACACCGCCTCGATCGCGGCCTATGACGGGCAGATCGGCCAGGCGGCCTATGCGGCCTCGAAGGGCGGCGTCGCGGCGCTGACCCTGCCGGCGGCGCGGGAACTGGCGCGGCACGGCATCCGGGTGGTGACCATCGCGCCGGGGATCTTTGCCACGCCGATGATGGCCGGGCTGCCGCAGGAGGTGCAGGACAGCCTGGGCGCCAACGTGCCGTTTCCGCCGCGGCTGGGCAATCCGGCGGAATATGCGGCGCTGGTGCGCCATATCGTCGAAAACCAGATGCTGAACGGCGAGGTCGTCCGGCTGGACGGCGCGCTGCGCATGGCACCGAAATAGGGGAGATCCATCATGAGCACCGATCCGATTGTCATCGTGGGCTCGGCCCGCACGCCGATGGGCGGCTTCCAGGGCGATTTCGCCGGGGTCGAGGCCGCCGCGCTGGGCGCGACCGCGATCAAGGCGGCGCTGGGGGGCCTGGACCCGCAGGCGGTGGACGAGATCATCATGGGCTGCGTGCTGCCCGCCGGCCAGGGCCAGGCCCCGGCGCGGCAGGCGGCGCTGGGCGCGGGCCTGCCCCTGGGCGCCGGCGCCACGACCGTCAACAAGATGTGCGGATCGGGCATGAAGGCGGCGATGCTGGGCCATGACCTGATCCTGGCCGGTTCCGCCGATGTGGTGGTGGCGGGCGGCATGGAGAGCATGTCGAACGCGCCCTATCTGCTGCCGAAGGCGCGGTCGGGCTATCGCATGGGGCATGGGCAGGTGATGGACCACATGTTCCTGGACGGGCTGGAGGACGCCTATGACAAGGGCCGGCTGATGGGCACATTCGCCGAGGATTGCGCCGAAGCCTATCAGTTCACGCGCGAGGCGCAGGACGAGTTCGCGATTTCCTCGCTGACCCGGGCGCAGAAGGCCATCGCCGCGGGGCATTTCGTGGGCGAGATCGCGCCGGTGACGGTCAGGGGGCGCGGCGGCGAGACGGTCGTGGACACCGACGAGCAGCCGGGCAAGGCGCGGCCGGACAAGATCCCGACCTTGAGGCCGGCCTTTCGCAAGGATGGCACGGTGACGGCGGCGAACAGCTCCTCGATCTCGGACGGGGCGGCGGCGCTGGTGCTGATGCGGGCCGCCGAGGCCGAGCGGCGCGGGCTGGTGCCGCGGGCGCGGATCCTTGGGCACGCGACCTTTGCCGACAAGCCGGGCCTGTTTCCGACCGCGCCCATCGGCTCGGTCCGGCGGTTGCTGGAGCGGACGGGGACGGCGATCGGCGACTACGACCTGTTCGAGGTCAACGAGGCTTTCGCGGTGGTCGCCATGGCGGCGATGCGCGACCTTGGCCTGTCGCATGATGCGGTGAACGTGCATGGCGGCGCCTGCGCGCTGGGCCATCCCATCGGCGCCTCGGGCGCGCGGGTGCTGGTGACGCTGCTGGCGGCGCTGGAGACGCATGGGGGCCAGCGCGGCATCGCGTCGCTGTGCATCGGCGGGGGCGAGGCGACGGCGGTGGCCATCGAGAGGATGCAATGATGCTGACCGAGGAACAGGAACAGATCCGCGACGCCGCCCGCGACTTTGCGCGGGAACGGCTGGCGCCGGGGGCGGCGCAGCGCGACCGCGAGCACGCCTTTCCGCGCGCCGAGCTGACCGAGATGGGCGAGCTGGGTTTCCTGGGCATGCTGGTGCCCGAGGAGCATGGCGGGTCGGAAACCGGCGCGGTCGCCTATGCGCTGGCGCTGGAAGAGATCGCGGCGGCGGACGGGGCGTGCTCGACCATCATGTCGGTGCACAGCTCGGTCGGCTGCGTGCCGATCCTGCGCTTTGGCACCGACGAGCAGAAGGCGCGCTTCCTGCCGAAGATGGCGAGCGGCGAGTGGATCGGGGGTTTCGCGCTGACCGAGCCGCATGCCGGCTCGGACGCGTCGAACCTGCGCACCAAGGCGCGGCGCGAGGGCGACCATTACGTCATCGACGGGGCCAAGCAGTTCATCACCTCGGGCAAGAACGGCAAGGTGGTGATCGTCTTTGCGGTGACGGATGCGGCGGCGGGCAAGAAGGGGATCTCCGCCTTCATCGTGCCGACGGATACGCCGGGCTACGAGGTGGTCTCGGTCGAGCACAAGCTGGGGCAGCACAGCTCGGACACCTGCGCGCTGGCATTCACCGGCATGCGGGTGCCGGTCGAGAACCGGCTGGGCGCCGAGGGCGAGGGCTACCGGATCGCGCTGTCGAACCTGGAGGGCGGGCGCATCGGCATCGCCGCGCAGGCGGTCGGCATGGCGCGCGGCGCCTATGAGGCGGCGCTGGCCTATGCGCGGGAACGCATCACCTTCGGCCGACCGATCATCGAGCATCAGGCGGTGGCCTTCAGGCTGGCGGACATGGCGACGCAGATCGACGCGGCGCGGCTGATGGTGCTGCGCGCGGCCATGCTGCGCGAGGCGGGCAAGCCCTGCCTGACCGAAGCCAGCATGGCCAAGCTTTTCGCCTCGGAAATGGCGGAAAGGGTCTGTTCGGCGGCGATCCAGCTGCATGGCGGCTATGGCTACCTGGCCGATTACCCGGTCGAGCGCATCTATCGCGACGTGCGCGTCTGCCAGATCTACGAGGGGACGAGCGAGGTGCAGCGCCTCGTCATCGCCCGCAACCTGTGAGGGGGGAGCATGGCTGAACTGATCGAGATCACGCGGGAGGGCCGCGTGGCGCTGATCCGGCTGAACCGGCCCGAGGCGCTGAACGCGCTGAACTCGGCGCTGGCCGAGGAACTGACGGCGGCGGCCGAGGCGCTGGATGCCGACAGGGGCGTGGGCGCCATCGTCGTCACCGGCTCGGATCGGGCTTTTGCGGCGGGGGCGGATATTTCGGAAATGGCCGAGAAGAGCGCCGAGGAGATGGTCGAGGCGGATTTCTTTGCCATCTGGGACCGTTTCGCGGCGACGCGCACGCCCAAGATCGCGGCGGTGAACGGCTATGCGCTGGGCGGCGGCTGCGAGCTGGTGATGATGTGCGATTTCGCCATCGCCGGCGAGGGCGCGAAATTCGGCCAGCCCGAGGTCAAGCTGGGCGTGATCGCCGGCATGGGCGGCACGCAGCGCATGACGAAACTGATCGGGCGGGCGCTGTCGATGGACCTGCACCTGACCGGCCGGATGATGGACGCGGCCGAGGCGTTGCGCGCCGGGCTGGTGGCGCGGGTGGTGCCCGACGATCAGGTCGTGGCCGAGGCGATGGCGGCGGCGCGGCAGATCGCCGGCTATTCGCGGCCGGCGACGCGGCTGGCGCGCGAGGCGGTGATGCGGGCCGAGGAGCTGTCGCTGGCCGAGGGCGTCGCCTGGGAGCGGCGGCTGTTCCACCGGCTGTTCGGCACCGAAGGCCAGCGCGAGGGCATGCGGGCCTTTCTGGAAAAGCGCAAGCCGGAGTTTCACCGCGACTGAGCCGGACCCGCCCGCCCCGGCGGGGGCGGCAGCCCGCCGGCCGGGCGGCGCTTTGCGTTGCGCGGCGGGCGGGCGGCGTGTAGAACCTGCCCGATTGAGCGTTGCGAAGGGAGCCCGTGCATGCGCAGAGTTGTCGTCACCGGACTGGGGATGGTCACGCCGCTGGCCTCGGGGGTCGAGGAGACCTGGTCGAGGCTTCTGGCCGGAGAATCCGGCGCCGGACCGATCACCCGGTTCGACACCAAGGACGTGGCGACGAAATATGCCTGCGAGATCCCCTTGGGCGACGGCTCGGACGGCACGTTCAACCCCGACGACTGGATGGAGCCCAAGGACCGGCGCAAGGTCGACGACTTCATCCTTTACGGCATGGCCGCCGCCGAGCAGGCGGTGAAGGATTCCGGCTGGGAGCCGGCGAACGAGGACGAGCGCGAGCGCACCGGGGTCATGATCGGCTCGGGCATCGGCGGGCTGCGCTCGATCGCCGAGACGGCGGTGCTGATCAAGGAACGCGGGCCTAAGCGGGTCAGCCCGTTCTTCATTCCGGGGGCGCTGATCAACCTGGTCTCGGGCCAGGTCTCGATCCGCTTCGGCTTCAAGGGGCCGAACCATGCGGTGGTCACCGCCTGCTCGACCGGGGCGCATGCCATCGGCGACGCGGCGCGGCTGATCGCGCTGGGCGACGCGGATGTCATGGTCGCCGGCGGCACCGAAAGCCCGATCTGCGAGATCGGCATCGCCGGCTTCAACGCCTGCAAGGCGCTGTCGACCAAGCGCGAGGACGACCCCAAGGCGGCGAGCCGCCCCTGGGACGAGGATCGCGACGGCTTCGTCATGGGCGAGGGCGCGGGCGTCGTGGTGCTGGAGGAATACGAGCACGCCAAGGCGCGCGGCGCCAGGATCTATGCCGAGATCCTGGGCTATGGCCTGTCGGGCGACGCCTATCACATCACCGCGCCCAGCGAGGACGGCGACGGCGGTTTCCGCAGCATGACCAATGCGCTGAAGCGCGCCAACCTGTCGCCGGGCGACCTGGACTATATCAACGCGCACGGCACCTCGACCATGGCCGACGTGATCGAGCTGGGCGCGGTCGAGCGGCTGCTGGGCGATGCGGCGGGCAATGTGGTGATGTCCTCGACCAAATCGAGCATCGGGCATCTGCTGGGCGCGGCGGGCGCGGTCGAGGCGATCTTCTGCATCCTTGCCATCCGCGACCAGATCTGCCCGCCGACCATCAACCTGGACAACCAGGCGCGCGAGACGGCCATCGACCTGGCCGCCAATGCCGCGGTGCGGCGCAAGGTGGATCATGTGCTGTCCAACAGCTTCGGCTTTGGCGGCACCAATGCCAGCCTGGTGATGGGACGGGTCAAGGAATGATCTGGCGCCACATCGCGTCGAATTTCCTGACGCTGCTGATCGTGATCCTGATCGCGGTCGCGGCGGCCATCGCCTGGGGCAAGCACGAATACACCCGGCCCGGCCCCAGCGCCGTGGCCGCCTGCGTGCGCGTCGCCCCCGGCGCCAGCCTGAACGCGGTGAGCCAGCAGCTTGCCGAGCAGGGCGTCGTCTCGAACGCCTATGTGTTCCGGGCCGGGGCGGATTACCAGGGCAAGTCGCGCGATCTGAAATTCGGCTCTTACCTGATGCCGCCGCAATCCAGCATGGAGGACGTGGTCAAGGTCATCACCGCCGGCGGCCCCAGCACCTGCGGCACCGAGGTCCTGTTCCGCATCGGCGTGCGGGAAAACTCGGTGATCCTGCGCGACATGGATGCCGAGACCGGGGTGTTCGCCGAACAGGCGAAATACAATCCCGCCAGCGAGCCCGCGCCCGAGGTGATCACCGCCGCGGAGGCGAAGCCGGATGCGCGGCTGCGCATCCTGGTCGCCGAGGGCGTGACGAGCTGGCAGGTGGCCGAGGGGCTGAAGCAGGCCGGGTTCCTGGACGGCGAGGTCTCGAAGCTGCCGGGGGAGGGGAGCCTGGCGCCCGACACCTATGACGTCGAGAAGGGCGCCGACCGCGCCGCGCTCTTGGCCGAGATGGAGCGGCGGCAGGCGGCGATCCTGGCCGCGGCCTGGGAGGCGCGCGAGCCCGACCTGCCCTATGCGACGCCCGAGGAGGCGCTGGTCATGGCCTCGATCATCGAGAAGGAGACGGGCGTTCCGAACGAGCGCCGGATGGTGGCCAGCGTATTCGTCAACCGGATGCGGCGCGGCATGCGGCTGGAGACCGACCCGACGGTGATCTATGGCGTCACCGAGGGCAAGGGGGTGCTGGACCGCGGCATCCGCGCCTCGGAACTGCGGCGGCGCACGCCCTACAACACCTATCAGATCGACGGGCTGCCGCCGACGCCGATCGCCAATCCGGGCCGGGCCGCCATCGCGGCGGCGATGGACCCGGAGGATACGGATTACGTCTTTTTCGTCGCCGACGGCTCGGGCGGGCACGCCTTTGCCCGCACGCTGGAGGAGCACAACCGCAACGTCGCCCGCTGGCGCGAGATCGAGCGCCAGCGCGGAGAGCCGCTGTCGCCGGTGCAGGGCGACTGACCAAGCCGGGCGCGGGGGCGGAAACCGCCCCCGTTGCGCGCGGCGTGCGGTTGGGTGTTGCGCGGGTTAGGTCGTTGTTCTACAATGGGAATTTCTGGTGCGAGCGCCTCAACCATGAGTTTTGCGTTGACTCGGCGCACGCCCTGAAGTAGAAATCACCCATGCTGGGAGAGATGGGCAAGCGGCCGGGGGCGACCCCGAGGCCGCTTTTTTCATGTCTCGCTCGTGCGGACAGGCACACGAGGGCAGGGCGATCAAGAATGACCAAGAGTTTCGATCCGGGGCCGACGGCGCCGGAAGGGCCTTTCGTGCCCGGCGCCGGCGCGGCGCCGGATACAAACGTGCTGGAGATCGCGGACGGGCTGTTCCGGTCCTATGCGGCGGAACTGAACCGGCTGCGCGAAAGGATCGAGGCCGGCGAGACCGGCGAGTTGAAGGAATCCGGCAAGCTGGTGCGCGAGCTGCGGGCCGCGACCCAGATGGTGCTGGAGGAAAGGAGCAAGGTTGACAAGCTTCGCAAGGATGCTGCCGGGCGGGTCGGTGCAGGCGCACTCGACCTTGACGCGGCACGAGACGAGATCGGGCGCCGCCTGGCTTGCCTGCGCCGCGCAGGAGGAGGTTGACGCGTTCCTGGGGGCCCTGGGCGAGAATGCGCTGGCCAGCCTGCCCTGGCTCTTCGAGTTCTGGGCGCTGCCGCATCAGCTGCCGCCCGAGGGCGACTGGAGGACCTGGGTGATCATGGGCGGGCGCGGTGCGGGCAAGACCCGCGCCGGCGCCGAATGGGTGCGCGCCCAGGTCGAGGGCGCGACCCCCGAGGCGCCGGGCCGGGCGCGGCGGGTGGCGCTGGTCAGCGAGACGCTGGACCAGGCGCGCGACGTGATGGTCTTTGGCGAGTCGGGCATCCTCGCCTCGTCGCCGCCCGACCGGCGGCCGGTCTGGGAGGCGGGGCGGCGGCGGCTGGTCTGGCCGAACGGGGCGGTGGCGCAGCTTTACTCGGCCCATGAGCCCGAGGCGCTGCGCGGGCCGCAATTCGACGCGGCCTGGGTCGACGAGCTGGCCAAGTGGAAGAAGGCCGAGGAATGCTGGGACATGCTGCAATTCGCGCTGCGGCTGGGGGAGCATCCGCAGCAGGTCGTCACCACCACGCCGAAGAACGTGGCGGTGCTGAAGCGGCTGTTGCGCCAGTCCTCGACCGTGACCACCCATGCGCCGACCGATGCCAACCGCGCCTATCTGGCGGAAAGCTTTCTGGCCGAGGTGCAGGCGCGCTATGGCGGCACGCGGCTGGGCCGGCAGGAGCTGGAGGGCTTGCTGCTGGAGGATGTCGAGGGGGCGCTGTGGAGCGCGGGCCTGCTGGAGCGCTGCCGTGTCGAGGCGGCGCCGGCGCTGTCGCGCATCGTCGTCGCGGTCGATCCGGCGGTGACGGGCGGCGCGGCTGCGGACGAATGCGGGATCGTGGTCGCGGGCGTGGTCAGCGAGGGGCCGGTGACGCAGTGGCGGGCCTATGTGCTGGAGGATGCCTCGGTCCGGGGCGGGCCGCTGGACTGGGCGCGGGCGGCGATCGCGGCGATGGGGCGGCACGGCGCCGAGCGGCTGGTGGCCGAGGTCAACCAGGGCGGCGACCTGGTCGAGAGCGTGATCCGGCAGGTCGATCCGCTGGTGCCGTTCCGCGCCCTGCGGGCCGGGCGCGGCAAGGGGCTGCGGGCCGAGCCGGTGGCGGCGCTTTCCGAGCAGGGGCGGGTGCATCACCTGCGCGGGCTGGGGCCGCTGGAGGAGCAGATGTGCCGCATGACGGTGGCGGGCTATGACGGCAAGGGCTCGCCCGACCGGCTGGATGCGCTGGTCTGGGCGATCCACGAGCTGGTGATCGAGCCGGCCGCGCATCACCTGCGCCCGGCGGTGCGGGGGCTTTAGGGGGCTTTGCCCCCCGCGTCTGCCACCCCCCTGGACGGGGGGCGGCAGGCGCTCCCCCCAGGGTATTTTCGAAACGGAAAAAGGGCCTTTCGGGGCTTGGGAAGGGTCGCGCTTGCGGCCCTTTTTCATTGGGATTTCAGGAGGAACCGATGGCATTTCCCTGGTTCGGGCGCCGGGCCGCGCCCGCGAGGCCGCCCGTCGCCGAGGTCGAGCAGAAGGCCAGCGCCGGCGGCAAGCTGGTGGCTCTGGCGGCGGGTTCGGGGCGCGTGGTCTGGTCGCCGCGCGATACGGTCAGCCTGACGCGCCTGGGTTTCGTCGGCAATCCGGTCGGGTTTCGCGCCGTTCGGCTGATCGCCGAGGCCGCCGCCGCCGTGCCGCTGATCTGCCAGGACCGCGAGCGGCGCTATGACGTGCATCCGGTGCTGGACCTGCTGCGCCGGCCCAATCCGGGGCAGGGCCGGGCCGAGCTGTTCGAGGCGCTGTTCGGGCAAATCCTGCTGAGCGGCGACGGCTATCTGGAGGCGGTGGGCGCGGATGCCCGCGGGCTGCCGGCCGAGCTGCATGTCCTGCGCGCCGACCGGATGGCGGTGGTGCCGGGGCCGGACGGCTGGCCCGTCGCCTATGAATACGGCGTGGGCGGGCGCAAGGTCCGCTTCGACATGGCCGGCAGTCCCGATCCGATCTGCCATATCCGCAGTTTCCATCCGCTGGACGACCATCACGGGCTGTCGCCGATGCAGGCGGCGGCGGTGGCGGTGGACGTGCATAACAGCGCGTCGAGCTGGTCCAAGGCGCTTTTGGACAATGCGGCGCGGCCCAGCGGCGCCATCGTCTACAGGGGTGCCGACGGGCAGGGCGGCCTGTCGCCGGACCAGTACGACCGGCTGGTGACCGAGATGGAGATGCATCACCAGGGCGCCCGGAATGCCGGGCGGCCGATGCTGCTGGAAGGCGGGCTAGACTGGAAGCCGATGGGGTTCTCGCCCTCGGACATGGAGTTTCACCAGACCAAGCTGGCGGCGGCGCGCGAGATCGCGCAGGCCTTCGGCGTGCCGCCGATGCTGATCGGCATTCCGGGCGAGGCGACCTATGCCAATTATGCCGAGGCGCATCGGGCCTTTTACCGGCTGACGGTGCTGCCGCTGGTGTCGCGCGTGGCCGGGGCCCTGGCCTGGTGGCTTTCCGAGCATCTGGGGGTCGAGATCGACCTGCGCGCCGATCCCGACCAGGTGCCGGCCCTGGCCGAGGAGCGCGACCAGCAATGGAAGCGCGTGGGCGAGGCAAGCTTTCTGACCGATGCCGAAAAGCGGGCGGTGCTGGGGCTGCCGCCCTTGCCGGAGGGGGAGGGGTGAGATGGAGGGCTCGCGTTTCGTCAAGGAGCCCTTCGACTGGCACGACCAGCGCCTTGAGACGCAGGAGCGGATCATGGCGCTGCAATTCGGCCAGGTGGAGCGCCGGCTGGAGCGCATCGAGGCGCTGATCGAGCGGCTGGAACGGCGGCTGTGGATGACGGTCTATGGCGTCGTCGCCGTGATCCTGACCCAGGCGGTGCAGTCGATCCTGGAATATGCGCCGAAAGGAGGCTGAGGTGAGTTTGAAGGATTACGGGCTGGAGCTGAAATATGCCGCCGGCGGGTCGCTGGTGGCCGAGGGCACGCGGATCGAGGGCTATGCCAGCCTGTTCGGAATGTCCGACCAGGGCGGCGACGTCGTGGTCCGGGGCGCCTATGCCGCCAGCCTGAAGCGGCTGGCGGCGCGGGGCGACCGGGTGCGGATGCTGTGGCAGCACGATCCCGCCCGGCCCATCGGCGTCTGGGAGGAAATCCGCGAGGACGGCAAGGGGCTGTGGGTCAGGGGGCGGCTGCTGCCCGAGATCGCCCAGGCCCGCGAGGCGGCGGCGCTGGTCGCCGCCGGCGCCATCGACGGGCTGTCCATCGGCTATCGCACCATCGCGGCCGAGCGCGACGGCAAGGGCCGGCGGCTCTTGTCCGAGGTCGAGCTGTGGGAGGTGTCGCTGGTGACGTTCCCGATGCTGGCCGAGGCCAGGGTCGGCACGAAATCCGATGCCGGCCACGAGATGGCGGCGGCCTTTCGGGCCGCGACGCTGGCGCTGCGCGCCAAGTGAGTTTCACCGAAACGGAGGGGATCATGACCGAGGTGAAAGCCGCGGCCGGGGCGGACGTGCCCGGCGACCTGGGGGCCGAGATGCTGGGCTTTGTCCAGGAGTTGAAGGCATTCCGCAGCGAGATTCAGAACCGATTGGAAGCACAGGAAGAACGCATGACCATGCTGGACCGCAAGACGATTTCCCGCCCCCGCGCGCCCCTGTCGGTCGAGGCCGACCAGGGCGCGCCGCATCAGAAGGCCTTTGACGCCTATATCCGCCACGGCGACGACGGCGCGCTGCGCGGGCTGCCGCTGGAGGGCAAGGCGATGACCTCGACCTCGGACGGGGGGTTCCTGGCGGCGCCGACGGTGGCGATGCAGGTGCAGGAGGCGCTGAACGTCACCGCCTCGCTGCGGCGCGTCGCCAATGTGGTGGCGGTGGAATCGGCGAGCTACGAGGTGCTGGTCGACATGGGCGACATCGCCCATGGCTGGGCCAGCGAGGCCGCGGCCCAGGCCGAGACCGGCACGCCCAGCGTGCAGCGGGTGGTGATCCCGGTGCACGAGCTTTCGGCCATGCCCAAGGCCAGCCAGCGCCTGCTGGACGACGCGGCCTTCGACGTCGAGACCTGGCTGGCCGGGCGCATCGCCGAGAAATTCGCCCGCGCCGAGGCCACGGCCTTTATCAGCGGCGACGGGGTGAACAAGCCGCGCGGCATCCTGACCCATGCCAAGGCGCCGAACGGCAGCGCGACCAATGTGCAGATCGGCACCATCCCGTCGGGCGGGACCGGCGATTTCGCCGCGACCAATCCGGCCAATGCGCTGATCGACCTGGTCTATGCGCTGGGCGCGCAATACCGCGCCAATGCGAGCTTCGTGATGAATTCCAAGACCGCCGCGGCGGTGCGCAAGATGCGCGATGCGGACGGCCGCTTCCTGTGGGCGGACAGCCTGGCCATGGGGCAGCCGGCGCAGCTGCTGGGCTATCCGGTGCTGGTCTGCGAGGACATGCCGGACATCGCGCAGGGCTCGCATTCCATCGCCTTCGGCGATTTCCGCTCGGCCTATACCATCGTCGAGCGGCCGGATCTGCGGGTGCTGCGCGACCCGTTCTCGGCCAAGCCGCATGTGCTGTTCTATGCCAGCAAGCGCGTCGGCGGCGGCGTCACCGATGCGCGCGCCGTCAAGCTGATGGTCTTTGGCTGATCCAGGGCCGAAGCGGGGGCCGCGCCGCGGGTCAGCGCCCTGCCGGCATGTCCGCGCGCGCCAGGGCAAGGCGGTGCGGCCCCTTTCGTCCAGAGAATGCGGCACCCCTGCGAGTGGGAGAGACGAAGATGATGCTTGTGGAAGTGACGGCGCCCGCGACCGAGGCGCTGCCCGTCGCCGGGTTGCGCGACCATCTGCGGCTGGGAACGGGGTTCGGGATGGCCGAGGACGCGGCCGAGACTGCGGCGCTGGCGGGGTTCCTGCGCGCCGCCATCGCCACCATCGAGGCGCGCACCGGCAAGGTGCTGCTGGCCCGGCAGTTCCGGCTGCGGCTGGCGGCATGGCGCGACCCCGAGGGGCAACCCCTGCCGCTGGCGCCGGTCGAGGCGGTCGAGCGGGTCGAGATCGCGGATGCGGCCGGCGCGGTAACGGTCGTCGATCCGGCGGGTTACCGGCTGGTGCCGGACATGCAGCGGCCGGTGCTGGAGCCGGCGGGCACGTTCCTGCCGGCGGTGCCCCTGGGCGGCTTTGCCGCGATCACCTTTCGCGCCGGATTCGGGGCGGCGTGGCCGCAGGTGCCGGCCGATCTGGCGCAGGCGGTGCTGCTGCTGGCGGCGCGCTATCACGAGGATCGCAGCTTCGAGGGGTCGGCGGGGGCGCTGCCCTTCGGCGTCAGCGCGCTGATCGAGCGCTGGCGGTCGGTCCGGGTGCTGGGAGGGCGCGGCGACCCGCGCGGCCGGGCATGAACGCGCCGCGGCCGACGGTGCCGCTGGTCGTGGAATCCCCGCTTCGCGAGCCCGACGGAATGGGCGGGTTCCGGCTGACCTGGCAGGAGGTCGGGCGGATCTGGGCCGAGATGCGGTCGGGTGCGGGGGCCGAGCGGCTGGCCGAGGTGGGCGCGCAGAGCGTCGTCACCTGGCGGATCACCGTCAGGGCTGCGCCTGCCGGCGACCCGCGCCGCCCGCGCCCCGAGCAGCGGCTGCGGCTGGGCGAGGGCGCGCAAGCCCGCCGCTTTCGCATCGAGGCGGTGGCCGAAAGCGATGCCGGCGGGCGCTGGCTGGTCTGCGTGGCGAAAGAGGAGGCCCCGGCATGAGCTATCGTGGAACGGCCGCGCTGCAGGCGGCGGTCTATCGCGCGCTGCGCGAGGACGGGGCGCTGGGGGCCTTGGTGGGCGACGCGATCCATGACGCCATGCCGGTGACGCCGCCGGCGGGGATCCATGTCTCGCTGGGCCCCGAGGAGGTGCGCGACGCGGGCGACATGACGGCGCCGGGCGCGGTGCACGACTTTGTCGTCTCGGTCCTGTCGGGTGCCGAGGTGGCGGGCGGCTTCGGCGCGGTCAAGGCGGCGGCGGTCGCGGTCAGCGAGGCGCTGGAGAACGCCGAGATGGCGCTGGACCGGGGCCGGCTGGCGGGGCTGTGGTTCCTGCGCGCCCGGGCGCGGCGGGCGGAAAACGGCGCGGGGCGGCGGGTCGACCTGACCTTTCGCGCGCGCATCGACCTGGGTTGAGGAGAGACGGTGATGGCGGTGCAGAACGGACGCGACCTGCTGATCAAGATGGACATGACCGGCGACGGCCATTTCGAGACCGTGGCGGGGCTGCGGGCGACCCGGCTGGGCTTCAACGCCGAGACGGTGGACGTGACGAGCCTGGAAAGCGAGGGGCGCTGGCGCGAATTGCTGGCGGGTGCGGGGGTCAGGTCGGCCAGCATCTCGGGCTCGGGCGTGTTCCGGGACGGGACCACGGACGAACGCGCGCGGCAGGTGTTCTTCGACGGCGAGGTGCCGCGCTTCCAGGTGGTGATCCCGGGTTTCGGCACCGTCGAGGGGCCGTTCCAGATCACCGCGCTGGAATATGCGGGCAGCTATAATGGCGAGGCGACCTATGAGATTTCCATGGCAAGCGCCGGGGCGATCAGCTTCGTCGCGTTCTGAGATGGCCAATCCGCTGGCGGGCGAGGTCGAGATTTTCCTCGATGGCCGGGCGCATGTGGCCAAGCTGACGCTGGGCGCTCTGGCCGGGCTGGAGGCCGAACTGGGCGCTGAAAGCATGATCGCGCTGGTCGAACGGTTCGAGGGCGGGCGGTTTTCCAGCCGCGACGTGATGGCGGTGCTGGTCGCCGGCCTGCGGGCGGGCGGCTGGCCGGGCGGCATGGCGGAACTGGCAGCGGCGGAGCTGCGCGGCGGGCCGGTGGCCGCGGCCCATGCGGCGGCGGCGCTGCTGGCGCGGGCCTTTCGCATCGAGGGGACATGAGCCGCGGGCTGGACTGGCCGGGGCTGATGCGTGCCGGTCTGGGGCCGGTGCGGCTGGGCGGGCTGGGGCTGCGGCCGGCCGAGTTCTGGGCGCTGACCCCGGCCGAACTGGCCTTGATGCTGGGGGTCGAGGCGCGGGGTGCGGCGGCGATGACGCGCGAAAGGCTGGCCGAGCTGGTCGCGCGCTATCCCGACCGGCCCGCCGCATGAACATCTGAAGAAGGAGGCGCCGTCGTGGCGAACAAGGACGGATTCGACCGGCTGGAGGGGGATCAGGACGGGCCGGCCGCGCTGGGCAAGGGGTTGGAGCAGAGCGCGCGGCTGGCGGCCGAGTTCGATGCCGAGCTGGCGCGGCTGCGCGGCTCGATGATCCATACCAACCGCGAGGTCGGCACGCTGACCCAGGGCATCGGCAGCGGGCTGCGCCGGGCGTTCTCGGGGCTGGTCTTCGACGGCATGAAGCTGTCGGACGCGCTGAAGGGCATCGCGCGCAGCATGGCCGACAGCGCATTCGCCGTGGCGATGAAGCCGGTCGAGCAGGCGCTGGCCGGGGCCATCGCGCAGGGGGTGAACGGCATGGTCTCGGCCGTGCTGCCCTTTGGCCAGGGCGCCGGTTTCGCGCAGGGGCGGGTGATGCCCTTTGCCCGGGGCGGCGTGGTGAGCCAGCCCACCTATTTCCCGATGCGCGGCGCGACCGGGCTGATGGGCGAGGCCGGGGCCGAGGCGATCATGCCGCTGCGCCGGGGTGCCGACGGGCGGCTGGGCGTGGCGGCGGCCGGCGGCGGCCGGCCGGTGAACGTGACCTTCAACGTCTCGACCCCGGATGTGGCGGGGTTCCAGCGCAGCCAGAGCCAGATCGCCGCGCAGATGGGCCGGCTGCTGGCGCGCGGGGAAAGGAATGGGTGAGATGGCGTTTCACGAGATCAGGTTCCCGGCGAACCTGTCCTTCGGCTCGGTCGGCGGGCCCGAGCGGCGCACCGAGATCGTCGCGCTGACCAACGGCCACGAGGAGCGGCGCACCCCCTGGGCGCATTCGCGGCGGCGCTACGACGCCGGGCTGGGGCTGCGCTCGCTGGACGACGTGGCGGCGCTGGTCGCCTTTTTCGAGGCGAGGGCCGGGCAGATGCACGGCTTTCGCTGGAAGGACTGGGCGGATTTCAAATCCTGCGCGCCAGGCGCGGCGGTGAGTTTCCAGGACCAGGAGATCGGCATGGGCGACGGGGTGCGGCGGGATTTCGCGCTGCGCAAGGCCTATGCCTCGGGGCCGGCGCGCTATTGGCGGCCGGTGGCGAAGCCGGTCGAGGGCACGGTGCTGGCCGGCGCGGGACATGTCGAATTGCGCGCGGGGGTGGATTTCGCGGTGGACATGGCGGCGGGGGTCTTGCGCTTTGCCGCGCCGCCCGAGGCGGGGGCCGTGGTCACGGCGGGGTTCGAGTTCGACGTGCCGGTGCGCTTCGACACGGACCGGATCGCGGTCTCGGTCGCCTCGTTCCAGGCGGGCGACCTGCCGCAGGTCCCGGTGGTGGAGGTGCGGCTATGAGCGGGACGATCGCGCGGGCCTGGGCGGTCCGGCGGCGCGACGGGCTGGTGCTGGGGTTCACAGACCACGACCGGGCGCTGTCCTTTGACGGCATCGCGTTCCGTCCCGACAGCGGGCTGAGCGCGCGGGCGGTGGTGCAGGGCCTGGGCCTGTCGGTGGACAACAGCGAGGCGGTGGGCGCGCTGTCGGACGCGGCGATTACCGAGCGCGACCTGATGGCCGGGCGCTGGGACGCGGCCGATGTGCGGCTGTGGGAGGTGGACTGGTCCGATACCGCGAACCGGCGGCTGATCTTTCGCGGCCACCTGGGCGAGGTGGTGCGCAGCGGCGCGGCCTTCCGGGCCGAGCTGCGCGGGCTGTCCGAGCCTTTGAACCGGGCGCAGGGGCGGGTCTATCACCCGCGCTGCGCGGCCGTGCTGGGGGACGGGCTGTGCCGGTTCGACCTGACGCGCGCCGGCTATTCGGCCGAGGGGGCGGTCGTCCTGGAAGAGGGGGATCGGCTGGAGCTGTCGGGCGTGGCCGGGCATGACGCAGGGTGGTTCGAGCATGGGCAGCTTGTGGTGCTGTCGGGCGCGGCCGGGGGGCTGTCGGGCATGGTCAAGGCGGATGCCGCCCTGCCCGGCGGCCGGCGCGAGGTCGGGCTTTGGACCGCGCTGGGCATCCGGCCTGCCCCGGGCGACCGGGTGCGGCTGCTGGCCGGATGCGACAAGCGGGCCGAGACCTGCCGGATGAAGTTCCTGAACCACCTGAACTTTCGTGGCTTTCCGCATCTGCCGCCCGAGGACTGGCTGATCGCGCCCAAGGTGAATCGATGAGCGCGGTCGTCGTTCAGGCGGCGCGGGCCTGGATCGGCACGCCCTATGTGCATCAGGGCTCGGTCCGGGGGGCGGGGACGGATTGCCTGGGGTTGGTGCGCGGCATCTGGCGCGAGCTTTGCGGCGCCGAGCCCGAGGGGATGCCGGCCTATACGCCGGACTGGGGCGAGGTCGGCGGGGCCGAACTGCTGCTGGGCGGTGCGGAGCGGCAGCTGCTGCCCGCGCCGGACGAGCGGCCGGGCGATGTGCTGGTCTTTCGCATGCGGGCCGGCGCGATCGCCAAGCATATGGGAATATTGGCGGAAACCGGCGAGCGGGCGAGCTTTGTCCATGCCTATGACCGGCATGGCGTGGTCGAAAGCCCGCTGTCGGCGCCCTGGCGGGCGCGGATCGCGGGGCGGTTCCGGTTTCCGGCGGCTTGAGGGAAAGGTGAGGGCGCAATGGCGACGATTCTGCTGGCGGCGGTGGGCGCATCGCTGGGTGCGGGCTTTGGCGGCACGGTTCTGGGGCTTTCGGGCGCCGTCATCGGCCGGGCCGTGGGCGCGACGCTGGGGCGCGTCATCGACCAGCGCCTGCTGGGCGGCGGCTCGAAGGCGGTCGAGACCGGGCGCGTGGACCGGATGCGCATCCAGACCGCGGGCGAGGGCACGCCGATCCCGCGACTTTGGGGGCAGATGCGGGTGCCGGGCCATGCGATCTGGGCCGGCCCGCTGGTCGAGACCCGGCGCAGCCATGGCGGCGGCAAGGGCTCGGGGCCGCGCGTGACCGAGATCGGCTATCGGCTGAGCTTTGCGCTGGCGCTGTGCGAGGGGCCGATCCTGGGCGTGGGCCGGATCTGGGCGGATGGCGAGGAGATCTTGGCCGACGATCTGGACATGCGGGTCTATCCGGGCGACGAGGCGCAACTGCCCGACCCGGCCATCGCCGCGCAGGAGGGCGATGCGGCCCCGGCCTATCGCGGCATCGCCTATGTCGTGTTCGAGGATCTGGCGCTGGAGAGATGGGGCAACCGGGTGCCGCAGCTGTCCTTCGAGGTGACGCGGGCGGCCAGGGACGGCCGGGGGCTGTCGCGCGAGGTGCAGGCGGTGGCGATGATCCCCGGCACCGGAGAGTATTCGCTGGCGACCACGGCGGTCAGCTATGACCTGCGCCTGGGCGAGATGCAGGTGGCCAATCGCAACACGGCGCTGGCGCCGACCGATTTCCTGGCCTCGATGCGGATCCTGGGGCGGGAATTGCCGAATGTCGGCTCGGTCTCGCTGGTGGTGTCCTGGTTCGGCGACGACCTGCGGGTCGGCGAATGCACGGTGCGGCCCAAGGTCGAGGACCTGTCGCGCGACGGGCAGGGGATGGCCTGGCGCGCGGGCGGCATCGGGCGCGACGGCGCGGCCGAGGTGGCGCGGGTGGACGGGCGGCCGATCTATGGCGGCACGCCGGCGGACGGCTCGGTGATCGAGGCGCTGCGGGCCATCGCCGGGAGCGGGCGCAAGGCGGTGTTCTATCCCTTCATCCTGATGGAGCAACTGGCGGGCAACGGCCGGCCCGATCCCTGGAGCGGGGCGGCGGACCAGCCGGTCATGCCCTGGCGCGGACGGATCACCACCAGCATCGCCCCGGGGCAGGCGGGCAGCCCGTCGGGCACCGCTGCGGCCGAGGCCGAGGTGGCGCGGTTCTTCGGCACCGCCGAGGCGGCGGATTTCTCGCGCGATGGCCTGACGATCCGCTATGACGGGCCGGACGAGTGGTCCTATCGCCGGTTCATCCTGCATTACGCGCATCTTTGCGCCGCGGCGGGCGGGATCGACGCCTTCCTGATCGGGTCCGAGATGGTCGGGCTGACGACGATCATGGCGGCCGGCCATTCCTTCCCGGCGGTCGCGCAGCTGCGGCGGCTGGCGGCGGATGTGCGCGCCATCCTGGGCGAGGGGGTCAGGATCGGCTATGCTGCGGACTGGTCGGAATATTTCGGCCATCACCCCGGCAACGGCGATGTGCATTTCCATCTGGACCCGCTGTGGGCGGATGAGAACATCGACCTGATCGGCATCGACAACTACATGCCGCTGTCGGACTGGCGCGAGGGCGAGGAGCATCTGGACGCCCATTGGGGGCGCATCGACGATCCGGCCTATCTGCGCGCCAATGTCGCGGGGGGCGAGGGCTACGACTGGTATTATGCCAGCGAGGCCGACCGGCAGGCGCAGCGCCGCACCGAGGTCCGCGACGGCGCGCATCACGAGCATTGGGTCTGGCGTTACAAGGACATCCGGGGCTGGTGGCGGAATGCGCATCACGACCGCATCGGCGGGGTGCGGCAGGCGCAGCCCACGGCCTGGGTGCCGCGCTCGAAACCCGTCTGGTTCACCGAGATGGGCTGCGCGGCGCTGGACAAGGGCACGAACCAGCCGAACAAGTTCCTGGACGCGATGAGTTCGGAATCGATGCTGCCCTATTTCTCGGACGGGCGGCGGGACGATGGGATCCAGGCGGCCTATGTGCGGGCGATGACCGGGTTCTGGTCGGACCCGGCGAACAATCCGGCGCGCGCGGCATTCGGCAGGACCGGGGCGGGGCGGATGATCGACATGGGCCGCGCGCATGTCTGGTGCTGGGACGCGCGGCCCTATCCGGCCTTCCCGGCGCGCACCGACCTGTGGTCGGACGGCCCGGCATGGGAGCGCGGGCATTGGCTGAACGGCCGGGCGGGCGCCGTGCCGCTGGCCGATGTGGTGGCCGAGATCTGCCGCGAGGCGGGGGTGCGCGCCTTTGACGCCGAGGGACTGCGCGGGCTGGTGCGCGGCTATGTGCTGTCGGGGGCCGAGACGGGGCGGGCGGCCCTGCAACCGCTGATGCTGGCCCATGGGTTCGACGCGGTCGAGCGCGACGGCGTTCTGCGCTTCGTCATGCGTGGCGCGCGCGTCGATGCGGAACTGGGGCCCGGTGACATGGCGCTGGCCGAGGAGGTCGATGCGGTCGAGGTCTCGCGCGCCGCCGATGCCGAGATGGTCGGGCGCATCCGGCTGACCCATGTCGAGGCGGGCGGCGACTATGCGGCGCGCACGGCCGAGACGGCGATGCCGGGAGCGGAGTTCCTGGCGGTTTCGGACAGCGAGCTGGCGATGGCGCTGACCCGCGGCGAGGGCCGGGCGCTGGCGGAACGCTGGCTGTCGGAAGCGGCGGTGGCGCGGGATGCGGTGCGCTTTGCCCTGCCGCCCTCGTTGGGGCATCTGGGGCCGGGGGACGTGGTGCGGCTGGTCGAGCCGGGTGTCGAGGCAAGGCGCTGGCGCATCGACCGCACCGAGCGGGCAGGCGCGATCACCGTGGATGCGGTGCGGGTCGAGCCGGGGGTCTATCGTCCGGCCCGCGTGGTCGAGGGCGAGGCGGCGTTGCGGCCCTTCGTGCCGCCGATCCCGGTCTGGCCGGTTTTCCTGGACCTGCCGCTTTTGCGCGGCGACGAGGTGGCGCATGCGCCGCATCTGGCGGTGACGGCGACGCCGTGGCCGGGGGCGGCGGCGGTCTGGGCCTCGACCGAGGAGGCGGGGGGATACGCGCTGAACACGACGCTGGCCGAGCCCTCGGCCATGGGGCGCACGGAAGGCCCGCTTGCGGCGGCGCGGCCGGGGGTCTGGGATCGCGGCCCGCCGCTGCGGCTGCGGGTCAAGGGCGGCAACCTGCGCTCGGCCGGGGTCGAGGCGCTGATGGCCGGGGCGAACCTGCTGGCGATCGGCGACGGTTCGGCCGAGGGCTGGGAGCTGCTGCAATTCGCCGAGGCGCGGCTGGTCTCGGCCGGGCTGTGGGAGATCTCGCTGCGGCTGCGCGGGCAGGCGGGGACGGACGCCTTCATGCCGGCGGTCTGGCCGGCGGGCAGCGTGGTGGTGCTGCTGGACGGGGTGGCGCAGCAGGTGGAGCTGGCGCCTTCGGCCCGCAACCAGTTGCGGCATTGGCGCATCGGGCCGGCCACGCGCAGCCCGGACGATGCCAGCCATCGCCATGTCGCCGCGGCGTTCCGCGGTGCCGGGCTGCGGCCGTTGTCGCCCTGTCATATCGCGGTCAGCGGCCGGGTCGTCACATGGATCAGGCGCACGCGGGTGCAGGGCGACGGCTGGGACGGGCCGGACGTGCCGCTGGGCGAGGCGCAGGAGCGTTACGCGGCCCGGCTGGTCCGGGACGGGCAGGTGCTGGCCGAGGCCGTGGTCGCTGAGCCGCGCTGGGCGGTGCCCGAGGGTGTGTGGTCCCAGGCCATCGCCGGGGGCGGGTTTGCCGTCGAGGTCGCCCAGCTTTCCGACACGTTCGGGCCGGGACCGTTTGCAAGGAGGATGATCGATGCCTGAGAACACGACCGCGAATTGCGCCCTGCCGCTGCTGATGCCGGCGCAGGCGCAGAAGCATGTCACGGTGAACGAGGCGCTGATGCGTCTGGACGGGCAGGTCGATCTGGTGTTGCAAAGCCTGACCCGCATCACCCCGCCCGAGACGGTGGTGGACGGGCTGTGCTGGGGCGTGCCGCAGGGCGCGGTCAACGCCTGGGAGGGGCAGGGCGGCAAGATCGCCATCGGGGCGAATGGCGGCTGGATCTTTGTCCAGCCGGGTTTCGGCCGGCGTGCCGTCGTTGCCGACCAGGGGGTGGTGGCGATCCATGGCGGCGCGGGATGGGTGCCGGGTGCGGTGACATTGGGCCAGCACGGATCGGGGTTGCTGGCGCGGCAGCTCTCCGAAGATGTGACGCTGGGCGCGGGCGCCTGGTTCGAGACGGCGATGGCCATTCCGCCCGGCGCGCTGGTCATCGGGGCTGCGGCGCGGGTGCAGGAGGCGATCACCGGCAGCGCCGCGTCGTGGTCGCTGGGCACGGTGGGCGATGCCGGCAGCCTTGCGCGCTTTGGGCAGGGGCTGGGCAAGGCCCAGGGATCCTGGGCGCGGGGCGTGCTGTCGCCGCCCATGGCGTTCTGGGAGCCGACGCCGCTGCGGCTGACGGCAGTGGGCGGGCAGTTCGCCGGCGGCAAGGTGCGGGTGGTGCTGCATTGGTGGGAATTGCGGCTGCCGGATTGAGCGGACTTTTCGCGCCCGCCGGTTTCCGCTAGACTCGGTGGATGAAACTGACGGGCGCGCCTGAATGAACCTGCAGAAAGACATGATCGAGCCGCTTTCCGACGCTCGGGACGCCCCGCGCGATTCGGTCTGGGGGCGCATCCAGCGCGAGGCGCGGGTCGCCGTGCGCGACGAGCCGCTGCTGGGCGCGCTGATCCATGCCGGGCTGCTGCATCATGCCACCTTCGAGGCGGCCTTGGCCTATCGCTTTTCGCTGAAGCTGGCCTCGCGCGAGATGAGCGAGCAGATCCTGCGCGAGATCGCCGACGACGCCTTTGCCCGCGCGCCGGAACTGTCGGCGGCGGCGCAGGCCGACCTGCTGGCGGTCTATGAGCGCGATCCGGCGACGCATCGGCTGATGCAGCCGATCCTGTTCTTCAAGGGCTACCAGGCGCTGCAAGCCTATCGCATCGGGCATTGGCTGTGGCAGCAGGGCCGCCGCGACATGGCCTATTTCGTGCAGATGCGCTGCTCGGAAGTGTTCGGCGTGGACATCCATCCGGCGGCGAAGATCGGCACGGGCGTGATGATCGACCATGCCCATTCCATCGTCATCGGCGAGACGGCGGTGGTGGGCAACGACGTGTCGATGCTGCATTCGGTGACACTGGGCGGCACCGGCAAGGAGGATGGCGACCGCCATCCCAAGATCGGCAACGGCGTGATGATCGGCGCCGGCGCCAAGGTGCTGGGCAATATCCGCGTGGGGCACCATTCGCGCATCGCCGCCGGCTCGGTCGTGCTGGCCGAGGTGCCGCCCTGCAAGACCGTGGCCGGGGTGCCGGCGCGGATCGTGGGCGATGCCGGCTGCTCGGATCCCTCGAACACCATGAACCAGCTTCTGGGTCACGAGGACCTGTTCTAGAGCCAGTCCGCGTTGCCGCTGCCGGTCAGCTCCGCCAGCGTGACGTTTTCGCGCGCGAGCCGTTCGTCGAGGTCGCGGGCGATCTGCGCGGCGAGCGAGAAGCCCTGGTAGACCAGCGCAGAGTAGATCTGGACGGCCGAGGCGCCGGCGCGCAGCTTTTGCCAGGCCTGCTCGGCCGAGCCGATGCCGCCGACGCCGATCAGCGGCACACGCCCCCCCGTCTCGCGGTAGAGACGGGCGAGGATGCGGGTGGCGCGGTCGAAAAGCGGTGCGCCGGAAAGGCCGCCGGCCTCGTTGGCGTGCGGCGAGGCGAGGCCGTCGCGGGACAGCGTGGTGTTGGTGGCGATGATCGCATCGACCGGGGCGGCCAGCGCCACGGCGGCGATGTCGGCGAGTGCGGCGTCGTCGAGGTCGGGGGCGATCTTGATGAACACGGGCGGGCGGTTCGGCAGCGCGTCGCGCGCGGCCAGCACGCCTTGCAGAAGGGCCGACAATGCCTCGGATCCCTGAAGGTCGCGCAGCTTCTCGGTATTCGGCGAGGAGACGTTGACGGTCAGGAAATCGGCATGGGCGCCGGCGATGCGCACGACCTGCGCGAAATCGGCGCTGCGGTCGGCGCTGTCCTTGTTCGCGCCGATGTTCAGCCCGACTGGGATGCCCGCGGGACGCTGCGCGAGGCGGTCGGCGATGGCCTGCGCGCCCTCGTTGTTGAAGCCGAAGCGGTTGATGATGGCGCGGTCCGGGGTCAGGCGGAACAGGCGCGGCCTTGGGTTGCCCGGCTGCGGGCGCGGGGTGGCGGCGCCGACCTCGACGAAGCCGAAGCCGGCGCGCATCAATGCGGGCAGGGCGCGGGCGTTCTTGTCGTAGCCGGCGGCAAGGCCGACAGGGTTCGGCAGGTCGAGCCCCGCGATGCGCATGCGCAGCCGGTCGGAGGTGACGGGCCGGCCGGGCAGGGGCACGAGGCCATGCCGCAGGGCGAGGATCGAGAGATCATGCGCGCGCTCGGGGTCGAGGCGATGCAATGCGGCAAGGCCCAGCCGCTCGATGGGGGTCATGCGATGTCTCCGATGTCGTGGCCGCCGGGGCCGAGGGGCAGGGCGCGGCTCCAAAGCACGTCGTCCATGCGCAATTCGCGGTAGAGATGCGGAAAGAGATCGCCGCCGCGCGAGGGTTCCCAGCGCAGCTCGGGCAGGGCGTCGCCGTCCAGCGCCAACAGGTGCAGCCCGTCCTCGGCCGCGAAATGGCGCGCGAGCGTGCCGGGCAGCTGCGCGGCTGTCGAGAGGTGGACATAGCCGTCCGCCAGGTCCACCGGCGCCCCGGCGCTGCGGCCTTGCCGTTGGAACGCCTGGAACTCGGCGGCGCGGAAGATCTTGTAAACCAGCATGGCGGGTTCATGCGTTGCGGGATGCGGTCCGTCAAGCGGCATCGCGCCATCCTACGGCTTCGTCAATTGACGCCGCGGCCGGCATCCCGCAATCTGCGCCTCATCCAGACATTCGAGGGTGAGGGGGATCGAGATGAAACGCTGGCTCATGGTTTCGGCGGCAATCGTCGCGCTGTCTTCGGGCGCGGCGCAGGCGGATTACACGCTGCATGTGCTGCATATCAACGATTTCCACAGCCGGATCGAGCCGATCAACGCCTTTGACAGCACCTGCGACGCCGAGACCGAGGCGAAGGGCGAATGCTTCGGCGGCGTGGCGCGTCTGGCGACGAAGATCCGCGAGTTGCGCGACGGGCTGAAGGCCGACGGCCAGAACGTTATCGTGCTGGATGCGGGCGACCAATACCAGGGCAGCCTGTTCTATACGACCTACAAGGGCAAGGACACGGTCGAGTTCATGAACGCCATCGGCTTCGACGCCATGGCGGTGGGCAACCACGAGTTCGACGACGGGCCGCAGGGGCTGCAAATCCTGGTCGAGGGCGTCACGTTTCCTGTCGTCTCGGGCAACCTGGACCTGTCGCAATCGCCCGAACTGAAGGACAAGGTCGGCGACGTGCTGGTGCTGGATGTCGGCGGCGAGAAGGTGGGGATCGTCTCGGCCCTGGCGATGGACACGCCCGAGACCGCCGCGCCCGGCGACAAGGTCATCTTCATGGACGACATGGACAGCCTGAAGGCCGATGTCCAGGAACTGACCGACCAGGGTGTGGACAAGATCATCGCCCTGACCCATTCCGGTTTCAAGCGCGACCAGGAATTCGCGGCCGAGGTGGCCGGGATCGACGCGGTCATCGGCGGCCACAGCCACACGCTGCTGGGCCAGGTCGAGGGCGCTGCCGGACCCTATCCGACCATGGTCAAGGGCGCGGATGGCGCCGAAGTGCCGGTGGCGACCGCCTATGCCTATGGCAAATACCTGGGCCATCTGGTGCTGACCTGGGACGACGAGGGCAAGCTGGTCAAGGCCGAGGGGCAGCCGATCCTGCTGGACGGCTCGGTCGTGCCGGACGAGAAGCTGGCCGCGCGGGTCAAGGAGATGGCCGCGCCCATCGAGCAGCTCAAGCAGAAGCGCGTGGCCGAGATCGCGGCGCCCATCGACGGCAGCCGGGAAACGTGCCGGGCACAGGAATGCGAGATGGGCAGCCTGGTGGCCGACGCCATGCTGGCGCGCGTCAAGGACCAGGGCATCACCATCGCGATCCAGAACGGCGGGGGCTTGCGCGCCTCGATCCCGGCGGGAGTGGTGACGATGGGCGACGTGCTGTCGGTGCTGCCCTTCCAGAACACGCTGTCGACGTTCCAGCTGAAGGGCGCGGATGTGGTCGAGGCGCTGGAAAACGGTGCAAGCCAGATCGAGGAGGGCGCCGGGCGCTTTGCCCAGGTCGCCGGGCTGAAATACACGCTGGACCCCTCGGCGCCCGCCGGCAGCCGGATCAGCGACGTGCAGGTGCGCGACGGTTCGGAATGGGTGCCGATCGACCGCGAGGCGGTCTATGGCGTGGTGTCGCAGAACTACATGCGCGCCGGCGGGGACGGCTACAAGGTCTTTGCCGAGCATGCGATGAACGCCTATGATTTCGGCCCGGACCTGGCGGATGTGCTGGCCGAACATCTGGCCAGGCAGGGGCCGGATTTCACGCCGAAGCTGGATGGCCGCATCACCGTGAAATGACAGGAACGCAAGGGGCCGGGCACATGCCCGGCCCTTTTTCGCGTTTCGGCGCCGCGTTGCGCGAATTCACGGCTGGGCGTCGTCGCCATCCGCCAGCGGCAGGGCTTCGCGCAGGAAGCGTTCGAAATCGTCCAGATCCACCGGCTCGAACTGGCCGAAGCCCTGCATCCAGACCGAAGCGTTGCGCAGCCCGTCCGGCTCCAGCTTGCACCAGATGATGCGGCCGCGCCGCTCTTGCCGGATCAGCCCGGCGGCCGCCAGCACGGCGAGGTGCTTGGAGATCGCCGCCAGGCTCATCTCGAACGGCGCCGCCACATCCGTCACCGCCATGTCGTCCTCGAGCAGCATGCCAAGGATCGCTCGCCGCGTCGGATCGGCGAGGGCGGAGAAAATGGCGTCCAGGCTGGGTTGCTGTGCGGGCATCGGCTTTGCTTAACTTGCCGGTTGAATATGGGACGGATGCCCGCCGGACCGCAAGGCCGGGTTTCCAACGGGACGCGGCTTTCAGGGAATCATTGTTTTTCAATGGATTGCAATTTCGTTCCCCTTGCTTGACTCGGGTGGCGCGAGTCCCTATCACCGCGCCAACCGATAACGGGGGTGTGAGCCGTGGCCGAGGACGACCATGACGCTACGCGGGCCCGGGATGCGGAGCGGCTGCGTGCGCTGGAGGCCCGGTTGGGCGAAAAGGCAGGCGAGAAGCCGCCCTCGCGCGGGGAAGAGCATTTCAGTCAGGCCAACATGGCCTGGCGCATGGTGACCGAACTGGTGGCGGGACTGGCCCTCGGTTTCGGGATCGGGTTCGGGCTGGATTATCTGACCGGCCTGCGGCCGGTCTTCATGGTGGTCTTTGTGCTGCTGGGCCTGGCGGCCGGCATCAGGACCATGATGCGGACCGCGAATGAGATAGGCAAGGCACCGGGGCGTCCCGGCGACGACAAGGGTGAATGACGATGGCAGAAGAAGAAGCAGGTGGTCTGGTTTTCCATCCGATGGACCAGTTCGTCATCAAGCCGCTGTTTGGCGAAGGGCCGGTGAACTGGTACACGCCGACCAACGCGACGCTGTGGATGGCACTGGCCGCGCTGGCGATCACCGCGCTTCTGGTCTTTGGCACCCGCGGCCGGGCCATCGTGCCGAACCGGGTCCAGTCCATCGCTGAACTTCTTTACGGCATGGTCCACAAGATGGTCGAGGACGTGACCGGCAAGGACGGGCTGAAATACTTTCCCTACGTGATGACGCTGTTCTGCTTCATCCTGTTCGCGAACTTCCTTGGCCTGCTGCCGAAAAGCTTTTCGCCGACCTCGCATATCGCCGTGACGGCCGTGCTGGCGGTGCTGGTCTTTGCCGGCGTCACCGTGCTGGGCTTCGTCAAGAACGGCGCGCATTTCCTGGGCCTGTTCTGGGTCAGCTCGGCGCCCCTGGCGCTGCGCCCCGTCCTGGCGGTGATCGAGCTGATCTCGTATTTCGTGCGTCCGGTCAGCCACTCCATCCGACTTGCGGGCAACATCATGGCCGGCCACGCGGTGATCAAGGTCTTTGCCGCCTTCGCCGCCGTTGCCGCCATCGCGCCGGTCTCGGTCGTCGCCATCACTGCCATGTATGGGCTGGAGGTGCTGGTGTGCCTCATCCAGGCCTATGTCTTCACCATCCTGACCTGCGTCTATCTGAAGGACGCGCTGCATCCGGCGCACTGAGCCCGGTTCGCAAGGTCTGAAAACGAAAACCCTTTCCAAAAGCCTCAAGGAGCATGAACATGGAAAATCTGGGTCAACTGGGACAGTATCTCGGCGCCGGTCTGGCTTGCGTCGGCATGGCGGGCGCCGCCATGGGTGTGGGCAACGTCGCCGGCAACTACCTGGCGGGCGCCCTGCGCAACCCGTCGGCCGCTGCCTCGCAGACCGCCACGCTGTTCATCGGCATGGCCTTCGCGGAAGCCCTGGGCATCTTCTCGTTCCTGGTCGCGCTGCTGCTGCTGTTCGCAGTCTGATCCTTTTGCCATCCTTGCGGTTGGGTGGGGGCTGTCCGGGCGCCCACCCGATTGTGAAACGACCGGCATGGGGTAGGATATGTTCAGCCTGTTGCAACAGACCGCGCCCGTCGTGGTCGAAGAATCTGAAACGGTGATCATCACCGAATCCGCCGAAGCGGCGGGTCATGGCGCCGATGCGGCCCATGCCGTGGCCGGCGCGGCGGATGCAGCCCATGGGGCAACCGCCCCCGGCATGCCGCAGCTGGATTTCACCACCTTCGGCAACCAGATCTTCTGGCTGCTGGTCATCCTGGCGGTGATCTACTGGGTTCTGTCGCGGATCGCGCTGCCGCGCATCGGCGGCGTCATCTCGGATCGCCAGGGCGCCATCACCGGCGACCTGATGGCTGCCGAGGAATTCAAGCAGAAGGCCAAGGAAGCCGAGGCCGCCTATGACAAGGCGCTGGCCGACGCCCGCGCCGAAGCCGGCAAGATCGTGGCAGCCAACAAGGCCGAGATCCAGAAGGAGCTCGACGCCGCCATCGCCCATGCCGATGCGGAAATCGCCGCCCGTGCGGCCGAATCCGAGACGCGCATCGGCGAGATCCGCGCCTCGGCCGTCGAGGATGCGCGCAGCGTCGCCCGCGATGTGACCGCCGCGCTGGTCGAGAATTTCGGCGGCAAGCTCGACCAATCCCTGGTCGATGCGGCGGTCGATCAGCGACTGAAGGGGGCGCTGCAATGAAACGTCTGAGCGTTCTCTTTGCCCTGGTGGCGAGCCCGGCGCTCGCGGCTTCGGGTCCGTTCTTCTCGCTGCGCAATACCGACTTCATCGTCACGCTGGCCTTCCTGCTGTTCGTCGGCATCCTGGTCTATTTCCGCGTGCCGCAGATCGTCGGCGGCCTGTTGGACAAGCGGGCCGAGGGCATCCGCAACGATCTGGCCGAGGCCCGCCGCCTGCGCGAGGAAGCGCAGGAGATCTATGCGAGCTATGAGCGCCGCCAGCGCGAGGTGAAGTCGCAGGCCGACGACATCGTCGCCAATGCCAAGCGCGAGGCGGTCGCGGAAGCCGAGAAGGCCAAGAAGGCGCTGCAACTGTCGATCGAGCGGCGCCTGAAGGCCGCCGAGGAGCAGATCGCCGGTGCCGAGGCCGAGGCGGTGCGCGCGGTGCGCGACCGCGCCATCCAGACCGCGATCGCCGCCGCGACCGAGATCCTGGGCAAGCAGGCCAGCCCGGCCGAGCGCAGCGCCGGCATCGACAAGGCCATCGACGAAGTGGCCCAGCGGCTGAACTGACGCGGACTTGAATGAGAAGGGTGCCGTCGAGCATCCTCATGGGACAGTGATTGGACCCCCGGGGCGGAGACGCTTCGGGGGTTTTCCTTATTCGCCCGACCAAGGCGGAAACGGAAAGGGCCGGCAACCTTGCGGCTGCCGGCCCCTGCGTCCTGCATGTCCTGCCGCGATCAGCGGGTCGGGGTGATCAGGATCTCCACCCGGCGGTTCTGCGCGCGGCCCGCGGCCGTGTCGTTCGAGGCGACCGGCTGGGTGGCGCCGCGGCCCAGGGTGGTGACGCGCGATTGCGCCACGCCGCCGGCGGTCAGGATGCCGGCGACCGAGCGCGCGCGGCGTTCGGACAGGTCCTGGTTATAGGCGGCCGAGCCGGTGCTGTCGGTATGGCCGACGATCTGGATGCGGCTGTTGGGATATTGGGTGAGGTTGCGCGCGATGGTGTAGAGGTCGTTTTGCCCCTGAGCGCCCACGGCGGCCGAATCGGTGGCGAACAGCGTGGATTCCGGCATGACGACCGACAGATGGGTGCCGTGGTTCACGATCTGGATGTTGGGGTTGTTCAGCGATTGCTGCAACGAACGCTGCTGCTGGTCGAGGATCGAGCCGCCGACGGCGCCCGCCGTTGCGCCGATGATCGCGCCTTTGACGGCGTTCGAGCGGCTTTCGCCTGCGCCGATCAGGCCGCCGACGACCGCGCCGGCGATGGCGCCCTGCTGGGTGCGGCTGGTCTGCTGGGGCTGGCCGTAGGGATCGGCCGGCGTGCAGGCGCTGATGGCGATCACGCCGGCAGAGGCGAGAAGCAGCGAAATACGGGTCTTCATTCTTTTACCTTTCTTTTCAGGGCGATCCTACGCCGCCTGTCCTTGCGACGCGGCCGGCCTGCTTGCTTCCGGGGCCGGCGGCTGATGCCCAAACGCGGTCACATTGGCATGGGTTCCGGGCCAACTCCACAGGAATAGACGGGAAATCGCCCCGGGGCGGCTCACAAAGCGGCGATGGTGCGGGGTGCGATGCTGGCGCCTTCGCGCACCAGCAAGGCGCGCTTCACGGCCTCGCCCCAATGATAGCCGCCGATGCGTCCGCCGGTGCGGGTCACGCGATGGCAGGGGATCGCCCACGAGACCGGGTTCTGCCCGACCGCGGTGCCCACCGCGCGCAGGGCGTTCGGGCGCCCGATGCGTTCGGCCAGCGTGGCATAGCTGATGACCTGGCCCGGCGGCACCGTGACCAGGGCACGCCAGACCTGCAACTGGAACTCGGTGCCGGTCAGGTGAACCGTGATGTCGCCCTCACCGGCCAGCAATGCCTGGATGGAGGGGGCCAGCGCCTCGGGCGCCTCGACCAGGCGGGCGCGGGGCCAGCGCGCGGCCAGATCGGCCTCGACCTGGTCCTCGGACATCGCGCCGGCGAAGCCCAGGCCCCAGAGCGCCCCGCCCGCACCCATGGCGACCACCGTGCCGAGCGGCGTGGCAAACCTGCCGCGACAAAGCACCGCGCCCAGATCCTGCGCCGGCTGCGTGGTGATCGAGACCCGCAGCCCGGGTTGGGGCTGGGCAAAGGTGAAGAACGTCTGTGTCATCCCGGCCTCGCGACTGTTGCCGTGGCAGAGTAGCGCAGCGGCCGGCCAAATCCATGTACGAAAGCTTGCGCATGGCAGCGGGGCAGGGCATCTGGAGCCCATGGCACGCAGCACCTTTTCCCGTCTTCCGCCCGCCTTGCCCTATGCGACCCAGGTCGCGATCTTTTCGCGTTTCCGCGAAGCCAATCCGCATCCGGTGACCGAGCTGGAATACACCAACGCCTTTACCCTGCTGGTGGCGGTGGCGCTGTCGGCGCAGGCGACCGATGTCGGCGTGAACAAGGCGACGAAATCGCTGTTCCAGCGCGTGAGCACGCCGCAAGAGATGCTGGAGCTGGGCGTCGAGGCGCTGACCGAGCAGATCAAGACCATCGGGCTGTACCGCCAGAAGGCAAAGAACGTCATCGCGCTGTCGCGCCGGCTGGTCGAGGAGTATGGCGGCGAGGTGCCGCAATCGCGCGCGGCGCTGATGACCCTGCCCGGTGTCGGGCGCAAGACCGCGAATGTGGTGCTGAACAGCGTGTTCGACTTTCCGGCGCAGGCGGTGGACACGCATATCTTTCGCGTCGGCAACCGCACCCGCATCGCTCCGGGCCGCGACGTCGAGGAGGTCGAGCGCGCCATCGAGGACAACGTCCCGGTGCCGTTCCAGCAGAACGCCCATCACTGGCTTATCCTGCACGGCCGCTATATCTGCCAGGCCCGGCGCCCGCGCTGCCGGATCTGCCCCATCGAAGATCTCTGCCCCTATGAGGAGAAGACCGAATGACCACCCCCTATGTGATCGGGATCGGCAATGCCGTCATGGACGTGATCGCGCCGACCTCGGATGCGAGCCTGGACCGGCTGGGCATCGAAAAGGGGATCATGCAGCTGATCGACCGCGAACGCTCGGAATTCCTGATGGCGGCGCAATCGGCCGATGCGGATGCGGCCAAGGCGCGGCTGGTGCCGGGCGGTTCGGTGGCAAACACGTTGGCGGGGCTGGGGATGCTGGGGCTGCGCACCGCCTTCATCGGCCGCGTGGCGGGCGATCCGCTGGGGCTGAGCTATGCCGAGCAGACCGAGCAGCAGGGAACGGTCTTCGTCAATCCGCCGGTGGCGGGCGAGGTGCTGCCGACCTCGCGCTCGATCATCTTCGTGACCCCGGATGGCGAGCGGTCGATGAACACCTATCTGGGCATTTCGGCCGAGCTGGGGGCCGAGGACGTGAACCCCGCGACCTTCAGCGGTGCGGACTGGCTGTTCCTGGAGGGTTATCTGTTCGACAAGGATGCCGGCAAGGCGGCGTTCCTCAAGGCGGCCGATGCCTGTCACAAGGCGGGCGGCCAGGCGGGGATCGCGCTGTCCGACCCGTTCTGCGTCGACCGCCACCGGGCGGATTTCCGGCGGCTGGTGGCCGGGCCGATGGATTACGTCATCGGCAATATCCATGAATGGCAGTCGCTTTATCAGGTCGAGGATCTGGAAGAGGCCCTGCGGCTGGCCAGCGCCGATTGCGGTACGGTGATCTGCACCCGCTCGGGCGAGGATGCGATCCTGATCCGCGGGGACGAGCGGGTGACGGCGCCGGTGCATCGCGTGGTGCCGGTGGACGCGACCGGGGCGGGCGACCAGTTCGCTGCCGGGCTGATCTATGGGCTGGCCATCGGCGCCGATCTGGCGGCGGCGGGGCGCATGGGCTGCATCGCGGCAGCCGAGGTGATCAGCCATGTCGGCGCCCGGCCCGAGAGCGACCTGCGCGCGGCCTTTCGGGCCGAGGGGCTGGTCTGATCGCGCCCTGGCGCGCGGTCCCTTGAGTATTTGGGGAACAGAGAAGCGCCGAAGGGACGGTCCCTCGGCGCTTCGTCTTTCTTGAGTATTTGGGAAACGGTGAGGGGCAGGGCGGAGTGGCCTTGCCCCCTGGTCGTTTTCAGGCGGCCTGTTTGCCGGCGCCGAAGCGGCCGTAGAAGCTTTCGCCTTTCGCAGCCATGTCCTTGAGCAGTTGCGGCGCGGCGAAGCGGGGGCCGAATTTTTCCGCCAGGCTGTCGGCGATTCCGGCGGCGCGGGGGGCGCCCAGCATGTCGAGCCAGCCGAAGGGGCCGCCGGACCAGGGCGCGAAGCCCCAGCCGAGGATGGCGCCGACATCGCCTTCGCGGATGTCCTCGAGCACGCCTTCTTCCAGCGCCCGGACCGCTTCCAGCGATTGCGCGAACATCAGCCGGTGCTGGATCTCGGTCAGGTCGGGCTGGGTGTCGGCCTCGGGCCATTCGGATGCGAGGCCGGACCAGAAGCCCTGGCGCTTGCCGGCATCGTCATAGTCGTAGAAGCCGGCCTTGGTCTTGCGGCCGAGCCGGCCCTGGTCGGCGAGCTTGAAGATCACCGCATCCACCGCGCCGTCCGGGTAGGCGTCGCCCATCGCCGCCTTGGTGGCCTTGGCGATCTTGACGCCGAGGTCGATCGAGGTCTCGTCCACCAGTTGCAGCGGTCCCAGCGGCATGCCCATCATCTTGGCGGCGTTTTCGATCAGCGTGGGGCTGACCCCTTCGGCCACCATACGGATGCCTTCGTTGATATAGGGGATGATGCAGCGGTTGGCGTAGAAGAAGCGTGCGTCGTTGACCACGATGGGCGTCTTGCGGATCTGGCGCACGAAGTCGAGCGCCTTGGCCACCGCGCGCGCGCCGGTCTCGCGGCCCTTGATGATCTCGACCAGCAGCATCTTGTCCACGGGGCTGAAGAAGTGGATGCCGATGAACTGGTCGGGGCGGGCGCTGGCCTTGGCCAGTTCGCTGATCGGCAGGGTCGAGGTGTTCGTGGCGAAGATCGCGTCCTGCGGGATCACCGCCTCAGCCCGTTTCGTGACCTCGGCCTTGACCTTCGGATCCTCGAACACCGCCTCGACGACCAGGTCGCAGCCGGCCAGTGCGGCGTAATCAGTCGTCGCGGTGATGCGGGAAAGCACCTCGGCCTTCTTCTCCTCGGTGGATTTGCGGCGGCTGATCGCCTTGTCCAGCAGGCCGGTCGAATAGGACTTGCCGCGCTCGGCCGCTTCTTGCGTCGAATCGATCAGCACCACCTCGATCCCGGCCATGGCCGAGACATAGGCGATGCCGGCGCCCATCATGCCGGCGCCGAGGATGCCGACCTTCCTCACGCTCTGGTCGGGAGCCTCGGGACGGTTCGCGCCCTTCTCCAGCGCCTCCTTGTTGATGAAGAGGCTGCGGATCATCGCGGTCGAGGAGGGGTTCATCAGCACATGGGTGAACCAGCGCGCTTCGATCTTCAGCGCCGTGTCGAAGGGCACCATGGCACCTTCATAGACGGCGCTCAGCAGCGCCTTCGCTGCCGGATAGACGCCCAGCGTCTTGCCATGCACCATGGCGCTGGCGCCGACGAAGGTCATGAAGCCGGCCGGGTGATAGGGCTCGCCGCCCGGCATCTTGTAGCCCTTGGCGTCCCAGGGCTTGACCAGGTCGGCATCGGCGGCCTTCAACACCCATTCGCGGGCCGCGGCAAGCGGATCGGCCACCACCTCGTCGATCAGGCCGGCGCTCTTGGCCTTGGCCGGGTCGCTGAGCTTGCCCTCCAGCAGGAAGGGGGCGGCGCCCATGGCGCCCAGCTTGCGCACCAGGCGGGTGGTGCCGCCGGCGCCGGGAAAGATGCCGACCATGATCTCGGGCAGGCCGACCTTGGCCTTGGGGTTCTCGGCGGCAAAGATGCGATGCGTGGCCAGCGGCAGCTCCAGCCCGATTCCCAGCGCGGTGCCGGGAAGGGCGGCCGCGATGGGCTTGCCGCCCTTCTTGGTCTTGGGGTCCATCCCGGCCAGCTCGATCTTGCGCAGCAGATGATGCAGCGTCATCACGCCGTCGAAGACCGCCTGCGCGCCGCCCTGCTTCATGCCGGCGATGACGTTCAGGTCCATGCCGGCGGCGAAATCCTTCTTGCCGCTGGTGATGACGATGCCCTTCACGGCCTCGTCGGCCAGGGCGTCGTCGATCAGCGCGTTCAACTCGGCGGCGCCGTCCAGCGACAGCACGTTCATCGACTTGCCCGGCACGTCCCAGGTGACGATCGCGACGCCGTCGGCGTCTTTCTGCATGGTGAAATCGGTCATGTTCCCCTCCCTCAGACGCGCTCGATGATGGTGGCCGCGCCCATGCCGGACGCGATGCAGAGCGTGGCGAGGCCCACGGTCTTGTCCTGGCGCTCCAGCTCGTCGAGCAGCGTGCCGATGATGATGGCGCCGGTCGCGCCCAGCGGGTGACCCAGCGCGATGGCGCCGCCATTGACGTTGACCACGCTGGGGTCGACCTGGAAGGCCTGCATGAAGCGCAACACGACCGAGGCGAAGGCCTCGTTCACCTCGAAGAGGTCGATGTCGGAGATCGCCATGCCGCTGTCCTTCAGGATCTTTTCGGTCACCGGCACCGGACCGGTCAGCATGATGGTCGGATCGGTGCCGATCTTGGCGGTGGCGCGGATGCGGGCGCGGGGTTTCAGCCCGTAAGCCTTGCCGAATTCCGCATTGCCGATCAGCACGGCGGCGGCGCCGTCCACGATGCCCGAGCTGTTGCCGGCATGATGGATGTGCTCGATGCGGCCGAGATGCGGGTATTTCAGCATCGCCACCTTGTCGAAGCCGGGCATGGTCTCGCCCATCTCCTTGAAGCTGGCCTTCAGCTTGGCCAGATCCTCCAGCGTGGTGCCGGGGCGCATGTATTCGTCGCGGTCGAGGATGGTCAGGCCGTTCTGGTCCCTGACCGGTACGATGGACCTGGCGAAGCGGTCCTCATCCCAGGCGATGGCGGCGCGGCGCTGGCTCTCGACGGCCAGGCTGTCGGCATCCTCGCGCGAAAAGCCGTATTCGGTGGCGATGATGTCGGCGCTGATGCCCTGCGGCACGAAATAGGTCTTGAAGGTCAGGCTGGGGTCCACGGCGATGGCGGCGCCGTCGCTGCCCATGGCGACGCGGCCCATCATCTCGACGCCGCCGGCGATATAGGCCTGGCCGGCGCCGCCCCTGACCTGGTTCGCGGCCAGGTTCACCGCCTCCATGCCGCTGGCGCAGAAGCGGTTGATGGCGAGGCCGGGGATGCTTTCGTCCAGGTCGGATTTCAGCACTGCCGAGCGGGCGAGGCAGCCGCCCTGTTCCTTGACCTGGGTGACATTGCCCCAGATCACGTCCTCGACGGCATGGCCTGTGAGCCCGTTGCGCTCCTTGACGGCGTTCAGCAGCCGGGCCGAAAGCGCAACCGAGGTGACTTCGTGCAGGCTGCCGTCGGGGCGGCCCTTGCCGCGCGGGGTGCGGGCGGCGTCATAGATATAGGCTTCGGTCATGCGTCCTCCTTCGCGGCCCGGTCCGCGGGATTGCCGGGCATCAGGTCATAGGGGTGTTTCCAGCCGGGCAGCGCCTGAATGCGGCTCAGCCAGGCATCGATATGGGGCCATTCGGCGCGGTCGAAGCCGAAGGGCTCGGGGTAATAGAGATAGCTGCAGCAGGACAGGTCGGCGATGGTCGCCTGGTCGCCCGCCAGCCAGTGGCGGGCCGCCAGGTGCCCCTCCAGCGTCTTCAGCGCCGCCTTGCACCGCCCCTGCAGCCAGGCGATGACCTCGACGGGGCGTTTCTCGGGCGGCAGGAAGTTCATCAGGAAGCGCAACGCGCCGAGTTGCGACGAGCCCTTGTGGTTGTCCCAGAACAGCCAGCGCAGGATCTCGCCCTGGTCGCCATCCATGAAGCGCCCGGTCTTTTCGGCCAGATGCAGCAGGATCACGCCGGACTGGGTCAGGGTCAGGCCGTCCTCTACCAAGACCGGCGCCTCGCCCATCTCGTTGAGCTGGCGATACTCGGCGCCGCGGGTGGCGCCGCCGAAGAAATCCACGAAGACCGGCTGCCAGAGATGGCCGGTCAGCTGCATCATCAGCGCCACCTTGTAGGAATGGCCGGATTCTCCGAAGCAATGAAGCTGGGCTGTCATGTGGCTTTCCCTTTCTGCGCCGGCAGCGCCGGTCGTCGGCGTTGCATTTGGGTATTTTTAAACGGAAAGATCGTTAGGGAGTTCTTAACCTTCGTCCTTTATCCCTGATCGCGCGGTACAGGCTGGGGAGCCGATGACCGCAAACGGAAAGAGCGCCCCGGTCATCCGGTCTTGCCGAACCTCGGCCGGACCCGGTGTTCCGGGGCGCCGCATTCCAGTCTTTTCCGTTTTCCAAATACCCATGCGACCTTGCCGCCAGACCCTCCCTTTCCCGTTTCAGAACCGATCCGCCGCCAGCGCCATCACCGGCTCGGCGCCCGAGCGGATGCGCGCCAGATGCGCCGCGGTCATCGGCAGCTGCCGCGCCATGTAATAGCGGCCGGTCGCCAGCTTGGCCTCGTGGAAGGCGGGGTCCTCGGTGCCGGCCGCCAGAGCGGCCCTGGCCGCGACCGCCATGCGCGTCCACATCAGCCCCAGCGCCGCATGGCCGAACAGGTGCATGAAGTCGTAGGAGCCGGCCAGCGCTGCGTTCGGGTCCTTCATGCCCTGCTCCATGAAGAACATCGCCGCCGATTGCAGGTCCTTCGAGGCCGCCTTCAGCGGATCGAGGAAATCGGCCTTCAGCGCCTCGTCGCCCTCGTGCGCCTTGATCTCGGACTTGATCAGCTCGAAGAAGGCCATGATCGGCTTGCCGCCCTCGGCCGCCAGCTTGCGGCCCACGAGGTCCAGCGCCTGCACGCCGTTCGCGCCTTCGTAGATCATGGTGATGCGGGCGTCGCGGACGAATTGCGACATGCCCTGTTCCTCGATATAGCCGTGGCCGCCGAAGACCTGCTGGGCCTGCACCGCCGTCTCGAAACCCTTGTCGGTCAGGAAGCCCTTGATCACCGGCGTCAGCAGCGAGACGAGGTCGTGGGCCTCCTTGTCATCGGCCAGCACGGCGCGGTCGATCAGGTGCGCGCCCCAGAAGGCCAGCGCGCGCGCGCCTTCCAGAAAGCTTTTCTGGTCCATCAGGTTGCGGCGGATGTCGGGATGCACGATCAGCGGATCGGCCGGGCCCGAGGGGTTGGCATCGCCCGTCACCGCGCGGCCCTGCAGCCGGTCGCGGGCATAGGCCACCGCGTTCTGATAGGCGGCCTCGGCCACGGAATAGCCTTGCAGGCCGACGCCGATCCGCGCTTCGTTCATCATGGTGAACATGGCGCGCATGCCCTTGTGCAGCTCGCCCAAGAGCCAGCCTTTCGCGCCGTCATAGTTCATCACGCAGGTGGCATTGCCGTGAATGCCCATCTTTTCCTCGAGGTTGCCGACCGAGAGTGCGTTGCGTTCGCCCGGGGAGCCGTCCTCGTTCACCAGGAACTTCGGCACGATGAAAAGCGAGATGCCCCTGGTGCCCTCGCCGCCGCCCGGCGCCTTGGCCAGCACCAGGTGGATCACGTTCTGCGCCATGTCGTGGTCGCCGGCCGAGATGAAGATCTTCTGCCCGGTGATCAGGTAGCTGCCATCCTCCTGCGGCTCGGCCTTGGTGCGCAGCAGGCCCAGGTCGGTGCCGGCATGCGGCTCGGTCAGGTTCATGGTGCCGGTCCATTCGCAGCTGACCATCCTGGGCAGGTAGGTGGCCTTCTGCTGGTCCGTGCCGTGGGCGTGGATGGCGGAATAGGCGCCATGGGTCAGGCCCTGATACATGGTGAAGGCCATGTTCGAGGCCGAGAACATCTCGCCCGCCGCAAGCCCGATCACATAGGGCATGCCTTGGCCGCCGTATTCCGGGTCGCAGTCGAGCGCGGTCCAGCCGCCCTCGCGCATCTGCTCGAAGGCTTCGAGAAAGCCCTTGGGCGTATGCACCACGCCGTTTTCCAGCCTGCAACCCTCGCGGTCGCCGACGGCATTCAGCGGCGCCAGCACTTCGGAGGCGAGCTTGCCGGACGCCTCCAGCACGGCCTGCGTGAAGTCGCGGTCAAGATCGCCATAGCCCGGAAGATCCTGGTTCGAGATGTCGAGCACGTCATGCAGCACGAATTGCATGTCGCGGATGGGGGCGGAATAAATGGTCATCGGTCCTCCCAGGACAGTTCGCCCTCAGGCGTCGGATTTCAGGTTTTGCAGCGAAGCTTCGCCCTCGGCGATCTGCTGGCGCAGTTCGGCGATGGCCTCGCCCAGTTCACGGTGCTGCCGCTCCATGTCGGCAAGCCGGTCGCGGGCGGTGGCGAGCGTGGCTTCGGTCTGGGTAATGTTGCGTTCGGCCGGATCGTAAAGCTCCAGCAACTGGCGGATCTGCTCCAGCGAAAAGCCGAAACGCTTGCCGCGCAGGATAAGGGTCAGCCGGGCGCGGTCCGAGCGCCCGTAAAGCCGATGCTGGCCGCGCCGCTGCGGAAACAGCAATTCGCGCGCCTCGTAGAAACGCAGCGTGCGCGGCGTGACCTCGAAGGCGTCGCACATCTGGCGGATGGTCAACAGATCGTCGCTCATGGCCGATCCCCTCCCGTCTGGCTCATTCACCAGCCGGAATATAGGGCGAGTTGACGTTCGCGTAAGGGGGAACGTGGCGTCAGCGCCGGGCTCAGCCCGCTTTCCCGGCCTCGCCGACATCCTCGGTCGGCCCCATGCCGTCGAGCAGCGAGACCGTTTCGTTGCGCAGCGCCAGCAATTCGGTCATCGAGGCTTCGAGTTCGTCGCGCTGCTGGCGCAGCACCTCGAGCTGGCGGTCGGCCAGTTCGATCCAGACCCGATACTGTTCGCGCGTGCCCTTTTCGCCATAGATCAGCAGCCATTGCCGGATGTCCTCCAGCGAGAAGCCGAAGCGGCGGCCGCGCAGGATCAGCTTCATCCGGGCGATCTCTCGCGGGCCGTAGAAGCGCGAGCGGCCTTCCTTGCGGGGGCTGAGCAGCTCGATGTATTCGTAATAGCGCAGCGTTCGCGGAGTCACGTCGAACCGTGCGCACATTTCCTTGAAACCAATGTATTCGCTATCGGACATCGGATGAACTCTATGCTGCAGATGCGGCGCAGCCTAGCGCGGGGCCGCATCAAACTCAACCATCGGCCGGGGCGGGCTTGCCTGCCGGTTTCGGACTGCTACCATTCCGCCTGCACGCCAAGCAGGAGGCCAGGGGCATGAGCGAACCGTTGCCGGAGGACGAGCTGGAACAACGCCGGCGCATCGCGCGCCAGTTCATCGAGGTGATCCCCCATGCCCGGGCGCTTGGCATGCGGCTGGACCAGCTGTCGCCCGAGGGGGCCGAGATCTCGTTGCCCTGGCGCGAGGACCTGGTCGGCGATCCGCGCAGCGGGGTGATCCATGGCGGGGTGATCTCGGCCTTGATGGACACATGCAGCGGCGCGGCGGTGATGGCGCATCCGGCCGGGGCGCGCTCGACCGCGACCATCGACCTGCGCATCGACTACATGCGCGCGGCGACGCCCGGCCAGACCATCCGCGCCCGGGCGAATTGCTATCACATCACCCGCTCGGTCGCCTTCGTGCGCGCCTGGGCGATGGATGACGACGAATCCCGCCCCGTGGCCTCGGCCACCGGGGCCTTTACGGTCGAGCGCTGACATGGCCAGACGCAACGAATCCCTGGACGCCATCAAGACGCGGCGCAACAACACGCTGAACGCGCTGGTTTCCAGCGTGCCCTATATCCGCTGGCTGGGCATCGGCTTCGACCGCCGCGGCGACGAGCTGACCGCGGTGCTGCCCTTCGACGAGAAGCTGATCGGCAATCCGATGCTGCCGGCGATCCATGGCGGGGTGACGGCGGCTTTCCTGGAGGTGACCGCCATCGTCGAGCTGACCTGGACCGCGATCTGGGAGGACATGGAGCAGGGCCGCATCGCCCCCGACGCCGCCGTGCCCGAAAGCCTGCCGCGCCTGCCCAAGACCATCGACTTCACCGTGGATTACCTGCGCTCGGGCCTGCCGCGCGACGCCTATGCCCGCGCGCGGGTGGTCCGGTCCGGGCGGCGCTATGCCAGCGTGCATGTCGAGGCATGGCAGGACCAGCGCCAGAAGCTTTTCGCCCAGGCGACCGGGCATTTCCTGATGCCGCAGGATGGTTGAGGCGCTGCCCGGCCAGTCCGGGAGACGCGCGAAGGCCGAAATCTCGAACCGGCGCGTGCTGGCCATCGCGCTGCCGGTGGTGCTGTCGAACGCGACGATCCCGATCCTGGGCGCGGTCGATACCGGCGTCATCGGCCAGTTGGGCGAGGCCGCGCCGATCGGCGCGGTGGGGCTGGGCGCGGTGATCCTGGCCTCGATCTACTGGATCTTCGGCTTCCTGCGCATGGGCACTTCGGGGCTGGTGGCGCAGGCCCATGGCGCCGGGGACGAGGGCGAATCCGGTGCGCATCTGCTGCGGGCGCTGGGGATCGGGCTGGCGGCGGGGCTTGTCTTCATCCTGCTGCAGGGGCCGCTTTTCGCCGCGGCCTTCCGGCTGGCCCCGGCCTCGGCCGAGGTCGAGGCGCTGGCCCGGCAATATCTGGCGCTGCGCATCTGGGGGGCGCCCGCGGCCATCTCGCTATACGCCATCACCGGCTGGCTGATCGCCATCGAGCGGACGCGCCGGGTGCTGGTGCTGCAACTGCTGATGAACGGGCTGAACATCCTCCTGGACCTGTGGTTCGTGCTGGGGTTGGGCTGGGGCGTGCGCGGCGTCGCCGGGGCGACGCTGATCGCGGAATGGTCCGGCCTGGCTCTGGGGTTGTGGTTCGCGCGCCATGCCCTGCATGCGGCGATTCAGCGCGCCGGGCTGCTGGCCCGCGAGCGGATCCAGGAGCTGGCGCGGGTCAACGGCGACATCATGATCCGTTCCGTGCTGCTGCAAGGCTCGTTCACCACCTTCATGTTCATGGCTGCGGGGCAGGGCGACGTGACGCTGGCCGCCAATCAGGTGCTGCTGCAATTCCTGTCCATCGTCGCCTATGGGCTGGACGGCTTTGCCTTTGCCGCCGAATCGCTGGTCGGGCAGGCGGTGGGCGCGCGCCGGCCCGACCGGCTGCGGCGTGCGGCCGCGCTCAGCTCGGCCTGGGGCGTCGCGGGGGCCGCGCTGCTATCGGCCGCCTTCCTGCTGGGCGGGCCGGCGATCATCGACCTGCTGACCACCGCGCCCGAGGTGCGGGCCGAGGCGCGGGAGTTCCTGCCCTGGCTGGTCGCCGCGCCGCTGGTCGGCATCGCCTCGTGGATGCTGGACGGCATCTTCATCGGCGCCACCCGCACGCGCGAGATGCGCAATGCCATGCTGGTCACGGTCGGGATCTATGCCGTTCTGGTGGTGGTGCTGCCGCCGGTCTTCGGCAATCACGGGCTTTGGGCCGCGCTGATGGGGCTGAACGCGCTGCGCGGCCTGACCATGTGGCGGCTGTATCACCGGGTCGAGGCTGCGGCGGCCTGAGATGCGAAACGCCCCGGATTCCGGGGCGTCGCCGTCTTGCGAAAGCTCAGATCTCGCTGATGATCTGTTCGCGCGCGGTGGCGCGCAGCTCGACCATCTTGGCGCGGATGGTTTCCTCGTCGGCCTTGCCTTCCAGGTCGCCCGCCAGCTTGCGGAACACGTCCTCGTCGCCCGGCTCGTCGAAATCCGAGGTGACCACGGTCAGCGCATAGGCGCGGGCATCGTCGCCCGTCTTGCCCAGCAGGCCGGCCGCCCATTCGCCCAGCAGGCGATTGCGCCGCGCCTCGGCCTTGAAGTTCAGTTCCGCATCATGGGCGAATTTCGCCTCATGCGCGCGCTCGCGGTCGTCAAATGTGGTCATGGCGGCCTCCGGCTTGGGATTATCCCGTGGATATTGCGCAGGATATGCCCATGCGGGCGCGCCATCGCAAGCCCGTATTGCCCATGACCCCGTTTCTGGCCTATAGCCGCATAAAGATTGTCACCTTGCGGACGGGAGACGCGCAGCATGGCACCAAGGCGCAAGAAAATCTACGAAGGCAAGGCGAAGATCCTTTACGAAGGCACCGAGCCCGGCACGCTCATCCAGTATTTCAAGGATGACGCCACCGCCTTCAACGCGCAGAAGAAGGCCACGATCGAGGGCAAGGGCGTCCTGAACAACCGCCTGTCCGAGTTCTTCATGACCGGGCTGACCAATATCGGCGTGCCGAACCACTTCATTCGCCGCATCAACATGCGCGAGCAACTGGTGCGCCAGGTCGAGATCATTCCGCTGGAAGTGATCGTGCGTAATTTCGCCGCGGGCTCGATCTCGAAGCGCCTGGGCATGGAGGAGGGCACGCCGCTGCCCCGCCCCATCGTCGAATACAGCTTCAAGAACGACGAGCTGGGCGACCCCTTCGTTTCCGAGGAATACATCATCGCCTTCGGCTGGGCCGCGCAGCAGGACCTGGACGACATCGTGTCGCTGGCGCTGCGGGTGAACGACTTCCTGTCGGGCGTGTTCTTCGGCGTCGGCATCAAGCTGATCGACTTCAAGATCGAGGTCGGCCGCATCTGGGACGGCGATTTCATGCGGCTGGTGGTCGCGGACGAGATCAGCCCGGACAGCTGCCGGCTCTGGGACGTGAAGACCGGGCAGAAGCTTGACAAGGACGTGTTCCGCCGCGACCTGGGCAACCTGACCGACGCCTATACCGAGGTGGCGCGCCGGCTGGGCCTGATGCCCGCCAACACCACCTCGCTGACCAAACCGACGCTCATCAACTGAAAGGCTCGCCGATGAAAGCCCGTGTCACCATCATGCTGAAGGACGGCGTTCTGGATCCCCAGGGCGAGGCGATCCGGCACGCGCTTGGCGGGCTTGGCTTTGCCGGCGTCTCGGGCGTGCGCCAGGGCAAGGTGATCGAGCTGGACCTGGCGGCAACCGATGCCGATGCGGCGAAGGCCGAGGTCGCGCGCATGTGCGAGGGCCTGCTGGCCAATACCGTGATCGAGAAATACGCGGTCGAGATCGTCTGATCCGTTCGGACCGGGGGCTTCGCGCCCCCGGACCCCCGCGGAGTATTTAGAAAACGGAGAAAGCCGGCCGGGCGGGGAGGGCGGTTCGGTGATCGACAAGCTCTCCATGTTCATGGCCTTGGCGCGCGAGAAGCATTTCGGCCGCGCTGCCGAATCGCTGGGCATCACCCAGCCGACGCTTTCCTCGGCCATCCGGGCGCTGGAAGAGCAGCTGGGCGTGCAGTTGGTCCGGCGCGGTTCGCGTTTCCAGGGGCTGACGCCCGAGGGCGAGCGCGTGCTGGGCTGGGCGCGGCGCATCGTCGCCGATGCCCGCGCCATGCAGGCCGAGATGCAGGCGAGCCGCAAGGGCGTCTCGGGCCTGTTGCGCATCGGCGTGATCCCGACCGCCATGCCGCGCATCGCCGAGCTGACCGGGCCTTTCCTGCGCCGCCATCCCAATGCCGGGGTTTCGATCCTGTCGCGCAGTTCGGACGAGATTCGCGACCAGATCGAGGCGCTGGAGCTGGATGCCGGGGTGACCTATCTGGACAGCGAGCCGCTGGGCCGGGTGCAGAGCCTGCCGCTTTACCGCGAGACCTATTGCCTGATCGACCGCAGCGAGATGGACGGGCCGGCGGACTGGGCCGAGACCGCTACGCGGCCGCTATGCCTGCTGACCCCCGACATGCAGAACCGCCGCATCGTCACCCGCCATCTGGTCGAGGCCGGGGCGGATGCGGCGCCGCGGGTCGAATCGACCTCGATGCTGGCGATCCTGTCGCATGTCGCGACCGGCGACTGGGCCGCGATCCTGCCGCGGGCGCTGGCGCGCGGCCTGCCCCTGCCCGAAGGGGTTCGGGCGCGCGACCTGACCGGGAACGGGCATATGGTCGGGCTGGTCGTCGCCCGGCGCGAGCCGCATCCGCCGCTGGTCGAGGCGCTGCTCCGCATCGTGTCTTCGATTGATACTTTCAATCAATAGACGGTATATCACGATTGTTTTGTCTATCGCTGGGCTCTAGTCTGGATAAAACAGCAGAGCCCGGACCACCTAGCCATGACTTCACCAGCGACCGACGCTGATTTCCTTTTGCGCCTTGACGAAATCATCGCCGCCCACAAGGGCCGCGAGGGGCCGCTTTTGCCCATCCTGCACGATCTCCAGGCCGAATGGGGCTATGTCCCCGAGGAGGCGCAGCCGGTGCTGGCCGAGGCGCTGGGCATGACGCGTGCCGAGGTGCATGGCGTCGTGAGCTTCTATCACGATTTCCGCGACCATCCCCACGGCCGGCATGTGCTGCGGCTGTGCCGCGCCGAGGCTTGCCAGTCCATGGGGGCCGAGGCGCTGGCCGACGAGGTGCGCGCCGCGCTGGGAATCGACTGGCACGAGACCACGCCGGACGGGCGGCTGACGCTGGAGCCGGTGTTCTGCCTGGGGCTGTGCGCCTGTGCGCCCTCGGCGCAGATGGGCGAAAGGCTGATCGGCCGGGCGAGCCTTGCCAAGGTGCAGAAGCTGGTGGCGGAGGCGGGCGCATGAGGGTCTGGGTTCCCCTGGATGCCGCCGCAAGGGCCTTGGGTGCCGACGAGGTGGCCGAGGCGCTGGGGCGCGAGTTCACCGTCACCCGCAACGGCACGCGCGGCATGATCTGGCTGGAGCCGTTGGTCGAGGTCGAGCGCGACGGCGTGCGCTACGGCTATGGGCCGGTGGCGCCCGAGGCCGCGGCCTCGGTCGCCGAGGCGATCCGTTCGGGCGGCGAGCATCCGCTGGCGCTGGGGCCGGTCGAGGAACTGCCGTGGATGAAAGCGCAGACCCGGCTGACATTCGCCCGCGTGGGCGTGATCGACCCGCTGTCGGTGTCCGAATACGAGGCGCATGGCGGGCTGGTCGGGCTGAGCCGCGCCATCGAGATCGGGCCGGATCGGATCGTCGAGGAGGTCACCGAATCCGGTCTGCGCGGACGGGGCGGCGCCGGTTTCCCGACGGGGATCAAGTGGAAGACCGTGGCCGGTGCCAAGGCCGCGCGGAAATACATCGTCTGCAATGCCGACGAGGGCGATTCGGGCAGCTTCGCAGACCGGATGCTGATGGAGGGCGATCCGCTGGTCCTGATCGAGGGCATGGCCATCGCCGGCATCGCCACGGGCGCGGTGCAGGGCTATGTCTATATCCGCAGCGAATATCCCGACGCGATCCGGCTGATGGAGGCCGCCATCGGCAAGGCGCGGCAGGCGGGCATCCTGGGCCAGTCGGTGCTGGGCTCGGCCCATGCCTATGACATGGAGGTGCGGGTCGGCGCCGGCGCCTATGTCTGCGGCGAGGAAACGAGCCTGCTCAACAGCCTGGAAGGCAAGCGCGGCGTGGTCCGCGCCAAGCCGCCGATCCCGGCGCTGGAGGGTTTCCTGGGCCGGCCGACGGTGGTCAACAACGTGATCTCGCTGGCTTCGGTGCCCTGGATCCTGAGCCATGGCGGGGCGGAATACGCCAAACTGGGCATCGGGCGCTCCAAGGGCACGATCCCGATCCAGATCGCCGGCAACGTGAAATACGGCGGGCTGTTCGAGGCCGCATTCGGCATGTCGCTGGGCCAGATCATCAACGAGGTCGGCGGCGGGACCGCCTCGGGGCGGCCGGTCAAGGCGGCGCAGGTGGGGGGCCCCCTGGGCTCCTACATCCCGCATTGGAATTTCGACGTGCCCTTCGGCTATGAGGAACTGGCCGGGAAAGAGGGGCTGCTGGGCCATGCCGGCATCACCGTCTTCGACGACACGGCCGACATGCTGAAGCTCGCGCGCTTTGCCATGGAGTTCTGCGCCGTGGAAAGCTGCGGCAAATGCACGCCCTGCCGCATCGGCTCGATCCGGGGTGTCGAGACCATCGACCGCATCGCCGAGGGCGACGAAACGGGGATCGCGATCCTCACCGACCTTTGCAACACGATGAAATGGGGCTCGCTTTGCGCGCTGGGGGGCTTTGCGCCCTTCCCGGTCATGTCGGCGCTGACCCATTTCCCCGACGATTTCAGCGGGCGGCGGGAGCCGCGCGCCATAATCAGGAGCCGGGAGGCCGCAGAATGAAGGATTTCATCATTCCCGACCGCGACATGGGCACCCCGGCGGTCAAGTCCGACGTCACCGTGAACCTGCTGGTGGACGGGATTCCGGTCTCGGTCCCTGCAGGCACCAGCGTCATGCGCGCCGCCGCCGTGGCCGGGATCTCGGTGCCCAAGCTCTGCGCCACCGACCATGTCAGCGCCTTCGGCTCCTGCCGGCTTTGCGTGGTGCAGATCGACGGCATGCGGGGCCTGCCGGCATCCTGCACGACGCCGGTGGCCGAGGGCATGGTGGTCCACACCCAGACCGACGAGGTCGCCCAGGTCCGCAAGGGGGTGATGGAGCTTTACATCTCGGATCACCCGCTGGATTGCCTGACCTGCGCCGCCAACGGCGATTGCGAATTGCAGGACATGGCCGGCGCCGTCGGGCTGCGCGAGGTGCGCTATGAGCCGGGCAAGAACCATTTCGCCCACCGCGACGCCGAGGGGCCGAACCCGGAATACCGGCCCAAGGACCAGTCGAACCCCTATTTCACCTTCGATCCGGCGAAATGCATCGTCTGCTCGCGCTGCGTGCGGGCCTGCGAGGAGGTGCAGGGCACCTTTGCGCTGACCATCGAGGGGCGGGGCTTCGACAGCCGCGTCTCGGCGGGGCTGGCGTCGGACGATTTCCTGTCGTCGGACTGCGTCAGCTGCGGCGCCTGCGTGCAGGTCTGCCCGACCGCCACGCTGATCGAGAACAGTGTGATCCAGATCGGCACACCCGAGCATATCGTCAAGACGACCTGCGCCTATTGCGGCGTCGGCTGCTCCTTCGATGCGCATATGCGCGGCGAGGAGGTGGTGCGCATGGTGCCCAGCAAGGACGGCAAGGCGAACCACGGCCACAGCTGCGTCAAGGGCCGCTTCGCCTGGGGCTATGCCACGCATCGCGAGCGGCAGACCCAGCCGATGGTGCGCGAGCGGATCACCGATCCCTGGCGCGTGGTCAGCTGGGACGAGGCACTGGATTTCGCTGCCACCCGGCTGCGGCAGGCGCAGGCGGATTTCGGGCGCGATTCCATCGGCGTCATAACCTCGTCGCGCTGCACCAACGAGGAAACCTACCTGGTGCAGAAGCTCGCCCGCGCGGTCTTTCACAACAACAACACCGACACCTGCGCCCGGGTCTGCCATTCGCCCACCGGCTACGGGTTGAAGACCACCTTCGGCACCTCGGCCGGCACGCATGACTTCGATTCGGTCGATGATACCGACCTGGCGCTGGTCATCGGCGCCAACCCGACCGACGGCCACCCGGTCTTTGCCTCGCGCCTGCGCAAGCGGCTGCGCGAGGGCGCCGGGCTGATCGTTCTCGACCCGCGCGAGATCGACCTGCTCAAGTCCCCGCATATGGGCGAAGGGCTGCACCTGCCCCTGCGTCCCGGCACCAACGTCGCCATGCTGACGGCCATGGCGCAGGTGATCGTGGCCGAGAAGCTCTATGACGAGGCCTTCATCCGCGAGCGCTGCGACTGGGACGAGTTCCTGGCCTATGCCGAGTTCCTGATGGACCCTCGCCATGCGCCCGAGGAGGTCGAGAAACTGGCCCGCGTACCGGCGGATCTGATCCGCAAGGCCGCCCGCGCCTATGCGGCCGCGCCGCGTGCCAGCATCTATTACGGGCTGGGCGTGACCGAGCATTCGCAGGGCTCGACCACGGTGATGGCGATCGCCAACCTGGCGATGATGACCGGCAATATCGGCAGGCCCGGCACCGGCGTGAACCCGCTACGCGGCCAGAACAACGTGCAGGGCTCCTGCGACATGGGCAGCTTCCCGCATGAATATCCGGGCTATCGCCATGTCTCGGACCCCGAGACGCGCGCGATCTACGAACGGATCTGGGGCGTCGAGCTGTCGCCCGAGCCGGGCCTGCGCATCCCCAACATGTTCGACGAGGCGCTGGCCGGACGCTTCCGTGGGCTTTACTGCCAGGGCGAGGACATCGTGCAATCCGACCCCGACACGCGGCATGTGACCTCGGCGCTGTCGGCGATGGACATCGTCATCGTGCAGGACCTGTTCCTGAACGAGACCGCGAACTATGCGCATGTCTTCCTGCCGGGATCGAGTTTCCTGGAAAAGAACGGCACCTTCACCAATGCCGAGCGGCGCATCAACATGGTCCGCCGCGCCATGACGCCCAAGAACGGCTACGAGGACTGGGAAGTCACCCAGTTGCTGGCGAACCGCATGGGGGCCGCCTGGACCTATGCCCACCCGCGCGAGATCATGGCCGAGATCGCGCTGACCACGCCCAGTTTCTCGGGCGTCAGCTACGATCTTCTGGAGCGCGAGGGCTCGGTGCAGTGGCCCTGCAACGACAAGGCGCCGCTGGGCACGCCGCTCATGCATATCGACGGCTTCGTGCGCGGCAGGGGCAAGTTCGTCCATACCGAATATGTCGCGACCGAAGAACGCACCGGGGCACGCTTCCCGCTGTTGCTGACCACCGGGCGGATCCTGTCGCAATACAATGTCGGCGCGCAGACCCGGCGGACGGAAAACGTGGTCTGGCACCCCGAGGACATCCTGGAGATCCACCCCTCGGATGCCGAGAATCGCGGCGTGCGCGAGGGCGACTGGGTGCGGCTGGCCTCGCGTTCGGGCGATACGTCGCTGAGGGCGCATATCACCGAGCGGGTGGCGCCGGGCGTGGTCTATACCACCTTCCATCACCCGACGACTCAGGCCAATGTGGTGACGACGGACAATTCCGACTGGGCCACCAACTGCCCCGAGTTCAAGGTGACGGCCGTGCAGGTCAGTCCCTCGAACGGCCCGTCGGATTGGCAAGAGGAGTATCGCCATCATTCCGACCTCGCCCGCCGCATCCTGCCCACCGCTGCCGAGTGACGGCATGCGCGACGTGAAGGCCGGCGTGCTGCGCTGGGACGGCGGCGGGGATGGACGACCGGGCGGCTGGCACCCGGTCGAGCCGCCCCCTGCGCCGCAGGAATGCCCGGTGGCCATCGTCATCGACGGCATGAGTCAGGCGGTGCTGATGGCGACGCCGCATGATTTGCGCGACTTTGCGCTGGGATTCGCGCTGACCGAGGGGCTGATCGCCTCGCCCGGCGATGTCGAGGGCTTCGAGGAAGCCGAGGTTTCCGCCGGCGGCTTCCCCGCGCGCGAGGCGCGGCTATGGTTGCGCCCCGGCCTTGCCGCCCGGCTGGCCGAGCGGCGGCGCAGCATGATCGGCCCTGTGGGCTGCGGGCTTTGCGGGGTGGACAGCATCGAGGCGGCGCTGCCGCAGATCGTGCCGGTCGCCTCGGGCTGGTCCATGCCGCCCGGGGACGTGGCCCGCGCCATGGCCGCGCTGACCCAGGGCCAGGTCCTGCGGCGCGAGACCCCGGCGATCCACGGCGCCGCATTCTGGGACGGCGACCATGCCATCACGCGCGAGGATGTCGGCCGCCACAACGCGCTGGACAAGCTGGCCGGAGCCGTTGCCCAGACCGGGCTGGCGGCGGGGCAGGGCGCCATCGTCATGTCCTCGCGCCTGTCGGTCGATCTGGTGCAGAAGGCCGCGCGCATCGGCGCCCCGATCCTGATCGGCGCAAGCGCGCCCACGGCGCTGGCGCTGGAATGGGCCGAGCGTGCCGGCATCACCGTGATCGCCCGTGCCCGGGGCGATGGCTTCGATCTTTACACCCACCCCCGGCGCATTGCCGGAAGCTGAGGCGACATGTCCCACGACCATTCGAAACTGATCCGCATGGCCACCCAGATGGCGCAGTTCTTCACCAGCCAGCCCGACCGGCCGGCGCCCGAGGCGGTCGCCGCGCATATCAACGAATCCTGGTCGCCGCGAATGCGGCAGGACTTCGTGGACCAGATCCGGGCCGGGGCCGAGGCCGATCCCGTGGTGCGCGAGGCTGCGGCGTTCGTCCGCCTGCCCGCCGCCTGATTTTGCCCCTGCCGCCCCGTCGGGCGGCGTGCTAGCGTGGCGGCATGGCACAGCTACCCTCCCGGCAAGAGATTCTCGACTGGGTGTCCGCCCACCCGGACGCCACCGCGAAACGCGACATCGCGAAAGCCTTCGGCATCAAGGGTGCCGAACGCATCGAGTTGAAGCGGCTTCTGAAGGAGCTGGAGGCCGAGGGGCTGCTGGAGCGCCGCCGCCGCCATTACCACGACGCAGAGCGCCTGCCGCCGGTCACGGTGCTGCAATTGCTGCCGCCCGACCGAGACGGCGACATCTTTGCCAAGCCCTTGGAATGGCAGGGCGAGGGGCCGATGCCGCGCATCCTTTACGCGGCGCTGAAATCCGACCCGGCCGTCGCGCCGGGCGAGCGCATCCTGGCCCGGCTGATCGAGACCCGGGGCGAGGATCACGACTATCAGGCCCGGCTGATCCGCCGCATCGGCACGGTGCAGCACCGCATCGTCGGCATCTTTCGCGCCGCGACCGGCGGGGCCGAGGCGGGGGGCCGCATCCTGCCCATCGACAAGGGCCAGGACAAGGAATGGCAGGTGCGCCCCGGCGATGTCCATGGCGCGAAAAGCGGCGAGCTGGTCGAGGCCGAACAGGTCGGCCCGCGCGGTCGCCTGGGCCTGCCCCTGGCGCGGATCGTCGAGCGGCTGGGCGATCCCTCGGCACCCAGGGCCGTCAGCCTGATCGCCATCCACCAGCACGGCATTCCCGACGATTTCCCCGACGAGGTGATCGCCGAGGCCGATGCCGCCCGCCCCGCCACGATGAAGGGGCGCGAGGACCTGCGCCACCTGCCCTTCGTCACCATCGATCCCTCGGATGCGCGCGACCGCGACGATGCCGTCGCCGCAGAGATGCACGAGGACGGCGGCGCCACGATCTGGGTCGCCATCGCCGATGTGGCGCATTATGTCCGCCCCGGCTCGGCGCTGGATCGCGAGGCGCGCAATCGCGGCAATTCCACCTATTTCCCCGACCGGGTGGTGCCGATGCTGCCCGATATCCTGTCGAGCGACCTGTGCTCACTGCACCAGGGCGTGGACCGGCCGGTGATCGCCGTGCGCATGCGGCTGGACGCGCAGGGCGACAAGACCGGCCACAGCTTTCATCGCGGGATGATCCGCTCGGCCGCGAGCCTGGCCTATGAACAGGCGCAGGCGGCGGCGGACGGCAATCCCGACGAACAGACCGAACCGCTGGTCGAGCCGGCGATCCGGCCGCTCTGGCACGCCTACGGCCTGCTGAGGGCCGCGCGCCAGCGCCGCCAGCCGCTGGAACTGGACCTGCCCGAGCGCAGGATCGTGCTGACCGCCGACGGAAGGGTGAAATCGGTCAATTTCCGCGAACGCTACGACGCGCACCGGCTGATCGAGGAATTCATGGTGCTGGCCAATGTCGCCGCCGCCGAGGAACTGGAGCGACTGCGCCGGCCGCTGCTCTATCGCGTGCACGAGGAACCGACGGTCGAAAAGCTGGACGCGCTGCGCGAGGTGGCCGAGGCTTCGGGCTTCACGCTGGCCAAGGGGCAGGTGTTGCAGACGCGGCACCTGAACCGGCTCCTGGAACAGGCCGAGGGTTCGGAATTCGACGAGCTGATCAACATGACCGCGCTGCGTTCGATGCAGCAGGCCTATTACAACCCCGAGAATTTCGGCCATTTCGGGCTGGCGTTGCGGTCATATGCGCATTTCACCTCGCCGATCCGGCGCTATTCCGACCTGATCGTGCACCGCGCGCTGGTCATGGGGCATAAATGGGGCAATGACGGGCTGTCGGCGCAGGACATCGAGATGCTCTCGGAAACCGCGCAGCATATCTCGGAAACCGAGCGACGCTCGATGGCGGCGGAGCGCGACACGACCGACCGCTATCTTGCCGCCTATCTGGCCGACCGGGTGGGGGCCGAGTTCACCGGGCGCATCAGCGGCGTGCAGAAATTCGGCGCCTTCGTGCGGCTGGACGAAACCGGGGCGGACGGGCTTTTGCCGATTCGCGAGATCGGGCGGGAATATTTCCACTACGATCCCGAGGCGCAGGTGCTGATGGGGTCCGAGACGGGGCTTGAGATCGGCATCGGCCAGCGTGTGACCGTGCGGTTGACCGAGGCGGTGCCGCTGACCGGCGGGCTGATGCTGGAACTGCTGGAACTCGAGGGCCGGCCGCTGCCGCGGGGTTCAGCCGGCGGGCGCGGCAAGGGGCCGATGCGCAAGCGCGCCACCCAGGCCCGGCTGGCCGAGATCAAGCGCGCGCAGAAGCGCCGGCGGGTTCGGCGGCAACGCTGAAAGGGGGGCTTTGCCCCCGCGCGTTCCGCGCTCCCCCAGAGTATTTGGAAAACGGAGAAAGCCTGGGCGGCGGGACCGTTCCGCGTGGGCTGGGCTTTGGTGCGAAGCAGAAGGGCGGCCCTTGGGACCGCCCTTTGCGTTTGAGATTTTCGGTTCGGTTCAGCCGATGGCGGCGGCGCGGACGTCGTCGTCGATCTTGTCGGCATATTGCGCGAAGTTGTCGCTGAACATGCCGACCAGCTTGCGGGCCTGGGCGTCGTAGGCGGCGCCGTCCGTCCAAGTCTGGCGCGGGTCGAGCAGCTTGTCCTCGACGCCGGGGACCGAGACCGGAACCTCGAAGCCGAAATTCGGGTCCTTGCGGAACTGGGCGTCGTTCAGCGAGCCGTCCAGCGCCGCGGTCAGCAGGGCGCGGGTGGCCTTGATCGGCATGCGTTTGCCGGTGCCGAAGGCGCCGCCGGTCCAGCCGGTGTTGACCAGCCAGCAGGCCGCGCCGGTCTTGGCGATCTTTTCCTGCAGGAGCTTGCCATAGACCTCGGGGCGGCGCGGCATGAAGGGGGCGCCGAAGCAGGTCGAGAAGGTCGGCGTCGGCTCGGTCACGCCCACCTCGGTGCCCGGCGTCTTGGAGGTGAAGCCCGACAGGAAGTGATACATCGCCTGCGCCGGGGTCAGCCGCGCGATCGGCGGCAGCACGCCATAGGCGTCGCAGGTCAGCATGATCACGTTCCGGGGCTGGCCGCCCAGCGAGGTTTCCGACGCGTTCGAGATCTGCTCCAGCGGATAGGCGCAGCGCATGTTGTCGGTCAGCGAGTTGTCCTCGAAGTCCAGTTCCAGCGTGTCGGGGTCGTAGACCATGTTCTCGATCACGGTGCCGAACTTGAAGCAGGTGGCATAGATCTCGGGTTCGGCCTCGGCCGAGAGATTGATGGTCTTGGCGTAGCAGCCGCCCTCGAAGTTGAAGATGCCGTTGTCGGACCAGCCGTGCTCGTCATCGCCGATCAGCGTGCGCGAGGGATCGGCCGAGAGCGTGGTCTTGCCGGTGCCGGACAGGCCGAAGAAGATGGCGCTGTCGTCCGGGTTGCCGAGCGCGTGGTTGGCCGAGCAATGCATCGGCATCACGCCCTTTTCCGGCAGGATGTAGTTCAGGAGCGTGAAGACCGACTTCTTGTTCTCGCCCGCATAGGCGGTATTGCCGATCAGGATCAGCTTCTTGTCGAAGTTGAGCGCGATCACCGTCTCCGAGCGGCAGCCGTGGCGTGCCGGGTCGGCCTTGAACGAGGGGCAGTTGATGATGGTGAATTCCGGCAGGAAACCGGCCAGTTCGGACGCTTCGGGACGGCGCAGCAGGTTGCGGATGAAGAGCCCGTGCCAGGCCAGTTCGGTCACGACTCGCACGTCGAGGCGCAGGGCAGGATCCGCGCCGCCGTAGAGGTCCTGGACGAAATAGTCCTTGCCTTTCATGTGCTCCAGCATGTCGGCATGCAGGCGGTCGAAGGCCTCGGGCTCCATCGGGCGGTTGTTTTCCCACCAGATGCTGTCTTCCACCGCGGGCGTGCGCACCACATGCTTGTCCTTGGGCGAGCGGCCGGTATGGGCGCCGGTCGAGACCAGGAAGGTGCCGCCCAAGCCCAGCTTGCCTTCGCCGCGCTGGATGGCAGCGTCGATCAGCGCCGGTTCTAGCAGGTTGTAGTGGACATTGCCGAGGCCCGTGATTCCCTGGTCTTCGAGACGGCAATTCGGATTGACGCGCGGTTCGGTCATGGCACCTGTGCTCCTGCTAGAAATTCCGGGCCGGCAACCGGCCGTTGCGCGTCCTATAACACGGCATTTCCCGGGCGAAAGCGCACTTATCGTCAGGGTTAGCGCAATCAGAGACGGTTAGCGCAATCATTTGCCGAATCGTGGCCTTGGCTTGGGGAGTCCGTCACAAAGGCCATCGGTCCGATGACGGCGGCCGGGTGATTCGGCCAGGGGGCAAGGGGGCGCCATGATCCTGCATGCAAGCTGCATCGCGTATCGGGACAAGGGGTTGCTGATCCTGGGTCCGTCGGGTGCGGGAAAGTCCACGCTGGCCCTTGAAATGATGGCTTTCGGCGCGGCGCTGGTGGCCGACGACCGCACCGTTCTGCGCAGCGAGGGCGCGCGCATCGTCGCGGACGCGCCCGATTCGATCCGGGGCCGGATCGAGGCGCGCGGCGTCGGCATCCTGCATGCCGCGCCCCACGGCCCGGTGGAGGTGGTGCTGGCCGCCGATCTGGGCCGCCCCGAGCCCGACCGCCTGCCGCCCGACCGCAGACTTGACCTTCTGGGCAGGTCCATGCCCCTTGTCCTTGGTGCCGGTCGCGTTCATCTTGCATCAATACTGTTGCAATATCTTGCCGCCGGCCGGGCGGACACGGATCTGCGCGAGAGGTAGAGCGAGCCATGCCAGAGGCGATGACCGCCATGGACAGCCAGGACGAACGGGCGCAGCGGCTGGTGCTGGTCACCGGGCCTTCGGGTGCCGGGCGCTCGACGGCGATCAACGTGCTGGAGGATCTGGGCTACGAGGCCATCGACAACCTGCCCCTGTCGCTGATCCCGCGGCTTCTGGACGGGCCGGCGCGGCCGATGCCGCTGGCCCTGGGGGTGGACGTGCGCAACCGCGATTTCTCGGTCGCCAACCTGATCGAGTTGATCGACCGCTTGACCCGGTTGCCGGAATACGCGCCGGAGGTGCTGTTCCTCGACTGCACGACCGAGCAGCTTTTGCGACGGTTCAACGAAACCCGCAGGCGCCATCCGCTGCGGGGCGAGGGCTCGCCGCTCGACGCGATCCGGGCCGAGCGCGACATGCTGGGCCCGATCCGCGCCCGCGCCGACGTGCTGGTCGATACGTCGGAGCTGTCGCCGCACGACCTCAAGGCGGAACTGGCCCGCTGGTTCGAGACCGAGCCGAGGCGGCGGCTGACCGTCTCGGTGCAGTCCTTTTCCTACAAGCGCGGCGTGCCGCGCGGGGTGGACATGATGTTCGATTGCCGGTTCCTGGCCAACCCGCATTGGCGGACGGAATTGCGGCCGCTGGATGGCCGCGATTCGCCGGTTCAGCAATATGTGATGGCCGATTCGCGCTTTGACGAGTTCTTCCGCAGGGTGCGCGATCTTGTGCTTTTCGCCCTGCCTGCCCATCTGGAAGAGGGCAAGGCCCACCTGGCGATCGGCTTCGGTTGCACCGGGGGGCGACACCGTTCTGTCACAATGGCGGAAAAAATGGCAGACGCGCTTGCGAAAGCAGGCTGGCAAGTGTCAATTAGACATCGGGAACTTGAACGCCGTGAAAAGGCGCCGGCACCTGGGGACGAGGGCCATATGCGGGCCGCTCGCACAGCATGGGCGCAAGGGTGAACGGCTGCTGCGTGGTAGGGTGAATTGATCGGGATTGTCATCGTGGCGCATGGGGGCCTTGCCCGGGAATATCTCTCGGCGGTCGAGCATGTGGTGGGGCCGCAAACCGGGATCAAGGCCGTGGCGATCGAAGAAAACCATGACCGGGGCGAAAAGCAGGCCGAAATCTGCGCCGCCGCGGACGCGGTCGATTCGGGCGATGGCGTGGTGGTGGTCACGGATCTGTTCGGGGGCTCGCCCTCGAACCTGTCGCTGATGGCCTGTGCGATGCGAAACCGCTCGATTCTCTATGGGGCGAACCTGCCGATGCTGGTCAAGCTGGCCAAATCGCGCAAATTGCCGGTGGCCGATGCGGTGACGCTGGCCAAGGATGCGGGACGCAAGTACATCAACAGCTATGACGTCTTGCCTGCCGATGTGCTTCCCATTCCCAAACGTGCCGCTTCATGAATGACATGACCAACGGGGCCGTCACCCGCGAACTGGCGATCATCAACGAAAAGGGCCTGCATGCGCGGGCCAGCGCGAAATTCGTCGAGACCGTCGAGCGGTTCGATGCGCAGGCGACCGTCGAAAAGGACGGCATCAGCGTCTCGGGCGATTCGATCATGGGCCTGCTGATGCTGGCCGCGCCGCGCGGCAGCGCCATTCGCGTCACCGTCAGGGGCGCGCAGGCGCGGGAACTGGCCGATGCGCTGACCGCGCTTGTCGAGGATTACTTCGGCGAAGGCATGTAAGGGCCGGACATGGCCCGATCCTCCTATCACCATGGCAACCTGCGCCAGGCCCTTGTCGAGGCCACGGTGCAACTGATCGAGGAAAGGGGCCCGCAGGCATTCACCCTGGCCGAGGCCGCGCGCCTGGCCGGAGTCAGCGCTGCCGCGCCCTATCGCCATTTCGCCGGGCGCGAGGATCTGCTGGAAGAGGTGGCCCGGCAGGGCTTCGAGGAATTCGCCGACCGGCTGGAAGCCGCCTTTGACGAGGGACGGCCGCGACCACTGACCGCATTCCTGCGCATGGGGCAGGAATACCTGACCTTTGCCGCCGAACGGCGCGGCTTCTATATGGCCATGTTCGAAGCCGGCCTGTCGATCGCCGGCAATGCCGGGCTGTCGCAAGCCTCGGAACGGGCACGCGGCATCCTGGTGCGCGGAGCCGAGGCGCTGTTCGCCCAATTGCCCGCCGGCCGCCGGCCGCCGCCGGGCATGGTGGCCGACCACATCTGGGCGCTGAGCCATGGCGTGGTCGAACTGTTCGGTCGCGGCAAGCCCGGCTCGCGCTCGCCCATCTCGCCCGCCGACATGCTGGAAAGCGGCGCGCTGATCTATCTGCGCGGGCTGGGCGTGATCCGCGACTGAACGATCCCCGGCCGGAAATCTTGACGGAAAATCTGGCCGTCTCCCTTGAATGCGGGCTGCTTCGCTCCATCTATGTAAATGTGATTAACATTTACATCGGAAAGGGACCGCAATGAACACCGACATCGCCCCGCGCCCCTCTGTCCTGGACCGGATCGGCGCCACGCTGGCCGGCATCCGCGACTGGCTGGACGAACGCGGGAAAGGCGCCTGGATCGCCGCCATGATCCTGGCCTTCATCGCCTGCTGGCCCCTGGGCCTTGCCATCCTGGGTTACATGATCTGGAGCAAACGCATGTTTTCCTGCCGCCACCGCCATCACCACGGCCGCCACCATCGTCACGGTTTCAACGCGCCGACCGGCAACACTGCCTTCGACGCCTATCGCGAGGAAACGCTGAAGCGGCTGGAGGACGAGCATCGCGAATTCCTCGACTTCCTGCAAAAGCTGCGCGAAGCCAAGGACAAGGCCGAGTTCGACCAGTTCATGCAAAACCGCAACGAACCGTCGGCGCCGCAAGCCTGAATTTGCGACGCAGGCCGGATGCGAAAGGGGCCGGGGATCACCCGGCCCTTGGTTAATAGGAATATTCGGCGTAGATGCGGCTGAGATCGCCTGCCCATTCGCCGTGGTATTTCCCCAGCAACTCGTCTGCGGGAACCTTGCCGGTCTCGACGCTTTCCTTCAGCGTGTTCAGGAAATGCGTCTCGTCCGGCACCAGCCCACCCGATCCGGTGCGGGCACGCGCCTTGAGCCCGGCTTCCGAAATCGCCAGCACCTCGCGCGCCAGGTCGCGCATCTTCGTGCCGTTCACCTCGGCATCCAGCGCCTTGAGCCCGGCGCCGCGCCGCCAGGACTCGCGCGTCTCGGCATCCCAGCCCTTGACCAGATCCCAGGCCGCATCCTGTGCCGCCTGGTCGTAAAGCAGCCCGACCCATAGCGCCGGCAGGGCGCAGAGCCGCCGCCAGGGACCGCCGTCCGCACCGCGCATCTCGATGAATTTCTTGACCCGCGCCTCGGGGAAAACCGTGGTCAGGTGGTCGGCCCAATCCGACAGGGTCGGGATTTCGCCCGGCAGCGCCGGCAAGCGGCCGTTCAGGAAATCGCGGAAGCTTTGTCCCAACGCGTCGATATACTTGCCGTCGCGATAGACGAAATACATCGGCACATCGAGGACGTAATCGACCCAACGCTCGTAGCCGAAGCCGTCCTCGAAGGCAAAGGGCAGCATGCCGGTGCGGGCCGCGTCGAGGTTCTGCCAGATATGCGCCCGCCAGCTTTTCCAGCCGTTCGGCTTGCCGTCGAGGAAGGGCGAATTGGCGAACAGCGCATTCGCCACCGGCTGCAGGGCCAGCGCCACGCGCAGCTTCTGCACCATGTCGGCTTCGCTGGCGAAGTCCAGGTTCACCTGCACCGTGCAGGTGCGATACATCATCTGCGTGCCCAGCGTGCCGACCCGACCCATGTAGTCGGTCATCAGCCGATAGCGGCCTTTCGGCATCATCGGCATCTGGTCCTGCGTCCAGATCGGCGCCGCGCCAAGGCCGATGAAGCCCGCACCCAGATCGTCGGCCACGGCCTTCACCTCGGCCAGATGGCTGTTCACCTCGTCGCAGGTCTGGTGGATGGTCTCCAGCGGTGCGCCGGAGAGTTCTAGCTGTCCGCCGGGCTCCAGGCTGACATTGGCGCCGTCGCGTTCCAGCCCGATGATATGGCCGGCCTCCAGCACCGGGGTCCAGCCGAAACGGGCCTGCAACCCCTCCAGCATGGCCTTGACCGAGGGCTGGCCGGCGGGCGCCTCATAGGGCAGGGGCATCAGGTCGGCATGGCGATAGCCGAATTTCTCGTGCTCGGTGCCGATCCGCCAGCTCTCGCGCGGTTTTTCACCCGAGGCGAGATATTCGGCCAGTTGTTCGGGACGTTCGATCGGGCCGCCGCCCTGTTGGGGAATGGACATCGGTGGCCTTTCATTTGCCTTGCCCGTCACAGGTGGCAAGGCGCGCGGCTCAAGTCAAGCGGGCGCGCGCCGGCCTCGTCCAAACGGTCTGGATCGTCGGCGCATCCGGCGCCAGCGCCGAGGCGAGGCGCCCCATCTCGATTCCCGGCAGCGTGGCGAAGGCGCCGGCCAAGTGCTCGGCCCCCGCCGCGTCGACCGGGATCAGCAGCGCCTGGCCATCGCCGCTTTTCAGCCGCCAGTGGCGGCGGCCGTTCAGTCGCATCAGCCGGATCTCGGCCAGTTCGCGCAGCGCGATCTCGCCGCCCAGCAGCCGGTTGGGGGAAAGATAGCGGATCGCGCCCTCGTCCAGCTCGACCATGCCGGGACCGAGCGTATCGTGGCGGAACCGCATCCGGCGCCGGGCGTCCAGCGCCCAAAGCGCCGAGGCCCCGGCGATGGTGGCGCCGATGGGCCACAGGATCCAGCCGCCCAGCGAAAATACCCACAGGCCGAAAGCGGTGGCGGCCAGCGCGATGCCGGTTTCGGCCCAGGGACGCAACTTTTCGGCCAGCTCCGGGCGGATCATCCCAGGTCCTGCGCCATGTCCCGATGCGGAATGCCGGCATCGTCGTATTCCGGGCCATAGGCGGCAAAGCCCAGCTTTTCGTAAAAGCCGATGGCATGGGTCTGGGCGCCCAGCTTGGCCCGCGTGACGCCGGGCAGGGCGCGCAGCTCGTCCAGCGCCGCACGGATCAGGGCGGCGCCCGCCCCGGTGCCGCGCGCGGATTTCAGCACCGCGACACGGCCGATCTTGCCGGTCGCGCCCTCGATCAGGATGCGGGCGGTGCCCACCGCCGCGCCGGTTGCGTCGCGGGCCAGCAGGTGGATGGCATCGCCGTCGCGGCCGTCCCATTCCTCGGCCTCGGGTACGGCTTGCTCGATGACGAAGACCTCGTGCCGGATGGCGCGGCAGGCCACAAGGTCGGCGGTTTTCTCGATCATGCGAAGTAACGCTCCAGGATGCGGCGATAGATGCGGGCAAGCTGGCGGACCTGGTCGGCCGGCACGCGTTCGTCGACCTGATGCATGAAATGCCCGACCAGCCCGAATTCAAGCACCGGGCAATGATCCTTGACGAAACGCGCATCCGAGGTGCCGCCCGAGGTCGAGAGCACAGGGTCCAGCCCCGTCTCCTCGCGCACTACGCCGGCGACCAGATCGACGAAGGGGCCGGGCGCGGTCAGGAAGCTTTCGCCCGACACATCGGTCGAGATGGCGAAGTCCACCCTGGTCTCGGCCGAGATCGCCGCCGCGCGGGCACGGATCATGCGGTCGAGGCTTTCGGACGTATGCGCGTCGTTGAAGCGGATGTTGATCACCGCACGCGCCCGTTCCGGGATCACGTTCGAGGCCGGGTTGCCGCAATCGACCGTCGTCACCTGCAATCCCGAGGGATCGAAATGCTCGGTCCCCTCGTCCAGCGGCGCGTCGGTCAGCTCGTGCAGCAGCCGCAGCAGCGCGTGGATCGGGTTGCGGGCCCGATGCGGATAGGCGGCGTGGCCCTGGATGCCGTGCGCCTCGATTTGCAAGGTCATCGATCCGCGGCGGCCGATCTTGATCATCTCGCCCATGCGGTCGGGGTTCGAGGGCTCGCCGACGATGCAGACATCCATCCGCTCGCCCCGCGCCGCCATCCAGTCGAGCAGCGCGCGGGTGCCGTGCTTGCCGGGCCCCTCCTCGTCGCCGGTGATGGCCAGGATCACCGCGCCGTCCGGCGGCGGGGTCTGGGTCACGAAGCCGATGGCGGCGGCGGCAAAGGCGGCGACGCCGGATTTCATGTCGGTGGCGCCGCGGCCCCAGATCCAGCCCTCGGCCTCGTGCCCGGAAAAGGGCGGGTGCGTCCAGCTGGCCGGATCGCCCGGCGGCACCACGTCGGTATGGCCGTTGAAGCCGAAGGTCCTGGCCCCCTGTGCCCCCCAGCGCGCGAACAGGTTCGGCACGCCCTCGCGGTCGACGCGGTGGCATTCGAAGCCCGCAGCGCCCAGCACATCGGCCAGCAAGACCAGCGCGCCGCCCTCGTCGGGCGTGACCGAGGCGCAGCGGATCAGCCTGGCGGTCAGTTGGGCGGGATCGGGGATCGGGGTCATGGCGGGCCTTTCGCTTTTGGTCCCCTGGTTACACCGCCGGACCCGCAAGCTCCAGCGCGCGGCGCAGCAGGTTGGCGCCGGTCAGCACCAGCAGGACCAGCGTCCAGCGCCGGAATTGCGCCACGTCCAGCCGGTCATGCGCCAGATAGCCCAGCCCCATGCCGATCAGCGCCGGGATCACCAGGATCGCGGAAAACGGCAGGGTCTGCGCGTTCAGCAGCCCCGATTGCAGGTGCGAGACGGTCAGCACCGCCGCACCCAGGAAGAACACCACGCCCTGGACCCGCATCTGCTCGGCCTTGGGGGCGTGCAGCGACAGCAGCAGCACCAGCAGCGGCGGCCCCCAGATGCCCGAGACGCCGCCGATCAGCCCGCCGACCACGCCGGTCGCGATCTCCATGCGCCGGCGGTGATGCACCGGCAGGACTAGGCTGCGGCCCAGGATCTGCCATAGCGCGAAGGCCGTGATCGGCAGGCCGATGATGGCATACATCAGCCATTGCGGCACCCGCGTGGCGAAGAAGGCGCTGACCGGGATGAACAGCATCACCATGCCGATATGCCAGCGATAGGCCCAGCTTGCCTGCCAGGCCGGACGCCAGCCGCCGCGCAGGGCCTGGCGGATGTTGGTCACCAGCACCGGCAGGATCACCGCCGCCACCGCCTGCTGCGCGGTCAGGAAGGACCCCAGCGCCGCCAGCATGATCATCGGCATGGCGAATCCGATGGCGCCCTTCACGAAGCCGGAGAACAGGGTGATCGCGATGGCGGTCCAGAAATGAAAGGGGTCGAGGCCAAACATGGGCGCAGGGTGATGCGCCGCGCCGCCCGCGGCAAGGGGGCGGTTGCTGAAAATTTTCAAGACATTTTAGTTCGCAATGGCGCCGTCCTGCGCATGATAGTTGCGCTGCGATTGCAATGACGCTAGTCATGCTGCAACGCCGCATAAGGATTCTGCCATGAAGGACATGCCCGCGATGCCAGCCGATACGCCTTCCGCCCTGCTTGCGCTTGCCGGCGAGGCCCTGCCGGAGCTCGAATCCCTGCAATCCCGCGCGACCGAGGCGTTGCGCGCGCTGGTGGCCCCCGCCGGCAAGCCGCAGCCCGCGCTGCTGGAACAGCACCAGCACGCCGCCCATGCCCTGTCCTGGCTGACCACCTATGTCGAATCGATCCGGCAGCTGAGCGGATGGGCCGGGCGGCTGGCCGAGGCGGGCAACCTGGGCCGGATCGAGGCGCTGATCCTGCAGATCGGCCTGGGCGAATACCTGGGCCAGATCGCCGGCGGCATCCCGATGAGCCAGACGGAATTCGCCCGCCTCTCGGACCTGGAGCTGGACTGGCAGCCGGGCGAGGCGGCGGCCAAGCTGATGCGCGGCAATACCGCGCCGGCGCGGGCCGAGCTTGCGCGGCTGATGCAGGACAATCACGGCCGGGCCACCTTCGGCGCCACCGGGCTGGACGAGGATCTGGAGATGATCCGCGACCAGTTCCGCCGCTATGCCGAAGAGCGGGTGATCCCCAACGCCCATGAATGGCACCTCAAGGACCAGCTGATCCCGATGGAGATCATCGAGGAACTGGCGGAACTGGGCGTTTTCGGCCTGACCATTCCCGAGGAGTTCGGGGGGCTGGGCCTCTCGAAAGCCTCGATGGTGGTCGTCACCGAGGAACTGTCGCGCGGCTATATCGGCGTGGGCTCGCTGGGCACCCGCAGCGAGATCGCGGCCGAGCTTATCCTCTGCGGCGGCACCGAGGCGCAGAAGGCGAAATGGCTGCCGGGCCTCGCCTCGGGCGAGATCCTCTCGACGGCGGTCTTTACCGAGCCGAATACCGGCAGCGACCTGGGCAGCCTGCGCACCCGCGCGGTGCGCGACGGCGAGGATTGGGTCGTCACCGGCAACAAGACCTGGATCACCCATGCGCAGCGCACCCATGTGATGACGCTGCTTGCGCGCACCGATCCCGAGACCACCGACTGGCGCGGCCTGTCGATGTTCCTGGCGGAAAAAGAGCCTGGCACCGACGACGATCCCTTCCCGACCCCCGGCATGACCGGCGGCGAGATCGAGGTGCTGGGCTATCGCGGCATGAAGGAATACGAGCTGGGCTTCGACGGTTTCCGTATCAAGGGCGAGAACCTGTTGGGCGGCGAGCCCGGCCGCGGCTTCAAGCAGTTGATGGAGACCTTCGAATCGGCGCGCATCCAGACCGCCGCCCGCGCCGTCGGCGTAGCGCAATCGGCGGCCGAGATCGGCATGCGCTATGCCATCGACCGCAAGCAGTTCGGCAAATCGCTGATCGAATTCCCGCGCGTCGCCGACAAGCTGGCGATGATGGCGGTCGAGATCATGATCGCCCGGCAGCTGACCTATTTCAGCGCCTGGGAAAAGGACCACGGCCGGCGCTGCGACCTGGAAGCGGGGATGGCCAAGCTGCTGGGCGCCCGCGTCGCCTGGGCGGCGGCGGACAATGCGCTTCAAATCCACGGCGGCAACGGCTTTGCGCTGGAATACGCCATCAGCCGCGTGCTTTGCGACGCGCGCATCCTCAACATCTTCGAGGGCGCGGCCGAGATCCAGGCCCAGGTTATTGCACGCAGGCTACTGGACTAGGATGAAATGCCGGCCCCTGCTGGACAGCGGGGGCCGTTAGGGCATTATGGCGGCAACATGACATAACGGAGCTGCCCATGACCCGCATCCCGATGATTTCCGCGGCTATTGCCGCCACGCTTGGCCTTGCCGCCTGCGAGCCGGCTTCGCCTCCCGTGCCCGGCTCGACCATTCCGACCGGCCCCTATGTGCTGGTGGGCATCGGTTCCGACACCGTGCCGCAGCGCAATGTCGGCATGACCATCGGGGCGGACGGCTCGATCTCGGGCCGGGCGCCCTGCAACACCTACTCGGCAAGCCAGAGCGCCGAGCCGCCGGCCTTTGCGCTGGGGTCGCTGACCCGGACGGAAATGGCCTGCAGCGGCCTGGCCGGACGGCTGGAATCGCGTTATTTCCAGGCGCTTTCGGCCGCCAACGGCATCACCTTCGAGGGTGGCGTCCTGACCATCAAGGGACCGACCTACCTGACCTATGAGCCGGGCTACCGCAAGGAATGACCGTGCGGCGGCTTGCCGGAAGGAGATGAGCGATGCGGAAACTGATTCTCGCCCTGACCCTGGGGCTTGCCGCCTGCGGCGCCGAATCGGATGAGACGGCGCAGATTGCCGGCGAATACACGCTGATCGCGGTGGAGGGGGGCGAGGTCGCGGGCCAGCCCACCCTGCGCATCGCCGAGGATGGCGCGGTTTCGGGGCAGGGGCCATGCAACCTGTTCACCGGCCAGAATCGTGCCGCATTGCCGGCGCTGGATCTGGGCGCGCTGGCCACGACCCGCCGCGCCTGCCTGCAAGAGGGCGGCGAGCACGCCTTTTTCCAGGCGCTCGGCGCGGTGCGCGAGGCAAGGCGCGAAGGTGACGAGCTGGTGATGACCGGCCCCGATGTCACCATCCGCTGGCGTGCCGCGACGCAGTAAGCCGGGCGACCAGCCGTGCGCGGGCCGGGGGCAGGGGTTTGCCCGCATGCGCCTCGGCCAGCCGCACCTGCAGGAAATGGCCGGTCAGGGCCAGCGCGTCCTCGATGCCGCCATTGCCGCGCCCGCCCAGCATGGCGGGCAGCGGCAAGAGCCTTGGCGCCCATTCCCCCGCCGCCTGGGCCGAAACCGCCCGGCCCGAGCGTGGGCTGACATAGGCCAGCCCCTCGCGCGCCCCCGTCACCGCGCAACTCGTCAGATCAAGGCCGAAGCCCAACTCGTCGAGCAGCCGCATCTCCCAATGCAGATAGGCCTCGGCCCAACCCTCGCCCGCGTCCATCAGGTCCAGCAGCGCCTCGGTCGCGTCGGCCAGGCGGGGATGCGGGTCGCGTTCGGGCAGGGCAAAGGTCAAAAGCGCGGTGACCGCATTCACCCCGGCCAGCGCATCGCCGCTGCCTAGAAGCCCCGGCCGCGCCCGCGCCGGCTCGGCCGCGAAGGTGCCCAGTTGCTCCTCCAGCCGCGCCCGCCAGCGCAGGCTGACCCGGTTGCCGGGTTGCAGCACCGCGGCGCGCTTGGCGCTGGCGCCGCCTGGCACCAGGCCGCGGATCAGCCCCGTCTCGCGCGACAGCACGGTCAGGATCACGGCGCTTTCCCCGTGCCTTTGCAATGCCATCACGCTGGCCTCGCCGCTCCATTCCATCGCGCCGCCTTTCCTTTCGCGCCACCCTGCCGCAATCTGGGGGCAATGAACAAGGAGACAGGCATGTTGAAACCGTGGATCGAGGCCCAGGCCCGGCTGGTCGAGGTGGCGGCGGGGGGCGCGCCGGCCGATCTGGTGATCCGGGGCGGGCAATGGGTCAATGTCCACACGCGCGAGGTGATCCCCGGCATGGATGTCGCCGTGGCCGATGGCCGCGTGGCCTATGTCGGCCCCGATGCCGGACCCTCGGTCGGCCCCGGGACGCAGGTGATCAAGGCCGATGGCCGCTTCATGGTGCCCGGCCTGATCGACGCGCATATGCATGTCGAATCGGGGATGCTGACGCCGGCCGGCTTTGCCGCCGCGGTGATCCCGCACGGCACCACGACGATCTTCCACGACCCGCACGAGATCGCCAATGTGCTGGGGCTTGAGGGCGTGCGGCTGATGCGGGACGAATCGCTGCTGCAACCGATCAGCATGTTCACCCAGATGCCCAGCTGCGCGCCCTCGGCCCCCGGCCTGGAAACCACCGGCCAGCCGATCACCGAGGGCGAGGTGGCGCAGGCCATGGGTTGGGACGGCATCGTGGGCCTGGGCGAGATGATGAATTTCCCCGGCGTCGCCTCGGGCGACCGGCAGATGCTGGCCGAGATCGCCGCCACCCGTGCTGCCGGCAAGACGGTGGGCGGCCATTACGCCAGTCCCGATCTGGGACGGCCCTTCCACGCCTATGTGGCGGGCGGCGCCAATGACGACCACGAAACCACGACCGAGGCGCAGGGCATCGCCCGCGTGCGGCAGGGCATGGGTTGCATGATGCGGCTGGGCTCGGCCTGGTACGATGTCGAAAGCCAGATCACCGCGATCACCGAAAAGGGGCTCGACCCGCGCTTTTTCATCCTGTGTACCGACGACAGCCATTCCGGCACCCTGGTCAATGACGGGCACATGAACCGGGTGGTGCGCCATGCCATCGATTGCGGCTGCGATCCGCTGGTGGTGATCCAGATGGCAACGATCAACGCCGCCAGCCATTTCAGGCTGGAGCGCGAGCTGGGCAGCATCACCCCGGGACGGCGGGCGGACGTGATCCTGACCTCGGACCTGTGCAGCCTGCCCATCGAGACGGTGGTCGCCCAAGGCGCGGTGGTCGCCGAAACCGGCAAGCTGCTGGTCGACTGCCCGCGCATCGCCTGGCCCGAGGCGGCGCGCGATTCGGTGCATCTGGGGCGCAGCCTGACCGGCGCGGATTTCGCCGTGCGGGCCACGGGTGACAGCGCGCGCGTCCGCGTCATCGGCGTGGTCGAGAACCAGGCGCCGACCCGCGCGCTCACGGCCCAGCTGCCGATCCGCGACGGCGTGATCGAGCCGCAGGGCGAGACCTGCCATATCGCGCTGGTCGAACGGCATCGCGGCACGGGCGGCGTGGTGAACGGCTTTGTCTCGGGCTTTGGCTACCAGGGCCGGATGGCGGTGGCCTCGACCGTGGCGCATGACAGCCACCACATGATCGTCGTCGGCACCGACCGCGACAGCATGGCGGCGGCGGCGAACCACCTGGGCCGGATCGGCGGCGGCGTCACCGTGTTCCGCGACAGCGAGGAACTGGCGACGGTGGCGCTGCCCATCGCCGGGCTGATGTCCGACCGTCCCGCCGCCGAGGTGGCCGAGGCCGCGCAAGGCATCGTCAAGGCCATGCAGGATTGCGGCTGCACGCTCAACAACGCCTATATGCAGCATTCGCTGCTGGCGCTGGTGGTGATCCCCGAGCTGCGGATCTCGGACCTCGGCATCGTCGACGTGACCCGCTTCGAACTGGTGGACCTGATGGTCTAGCCTTCGCGCGACCGGCAGGCGTCTTTCCGTTTCTCAAATACCCATGATGTGCGAGGCCTCGGCCTCGCGCACCACCGCCAGAAATTGCGCCCGGCCGCGCAGCGCCTCGAACAGTTCCGGCCCGGTACCGGTCAGCCAGGCCTGGGCGCGAAGCGCACAGATCTCGTCGTAAAGCGCTGCGCGGCGGTCGGCATCCAGATGCGCCGCCACCTCGTCGAGCAGCAGCACCGGGCTTTCCTCGGCCAGCGCCCGGGCATTGGCGAGGATCAGCGACAAGAGCAGCGCCTTTTGCTCGCCGGTTGAGGAAAGCGCGGCGGGCATCGCCTGCGGCCCCCAATGCGCGCCCAGATCGGCGCGATGCGGGCCGGTCAGGGTGCGGCCGGCCGCCATGTCGCGGCCGCGGCCTTCGGCCAGCCGGGCGGCGATGCTCTCGGCGTCGGGATCGTCGGCCGAACCTTCGCCCGGCAACAGCGTCAGGCTGGCCGAGGGGAAGGCGGTCCCGGCCCCTTCCTGCGCCGCCATGATCCGGGCGATGGCGTCCAGGCGGTTGCGCGTCAGCGCCGCGCCCGTCTCGGCCATCTGTGCCTCCAGCGCGCGATACCAGCCGGCGTCGCGGACCTCGTCGCGCAGCAGCCGGTTGCGTTCGCGCATGGCCTTTTCGTAACCCAGCGCGTCCTCGGCATGGCCCGGCGTGAAGCTCAGCGTCACCCGGTCCAGGAATCGCCGCCGCTGTTCCGGGGCATCGGTCCACAGCCGGTCCATGGCGGGCGTCAGCCAGATCACCCGCATCAGCCGGCCAAGCGCGATCTGGGTCGAGGGCTTTTCGTCGATCACCACCTCGCGCGGCTGGCCGGGCAGCGCGCGGGTCAGCACCTGATGGGTGCCGATCTGGGCCCGGATCTGCCAGCCGACCTCCGGCCCCTTGCGGGCCTGGTCGCCGGGTGCGGCGCCGCGCATGCCCCGGCCGGGCGACAGCATCGAGACGGCTTCCAGGATATTGGTCTTGCCCGCCCCGTTCGGGCCATGGATGGCGACGGGGCGGTGGTCGGCCTCGATCTCCAGCCTGGCCCAGCTGCGGAACTGGGTCAGGTGCAACAGGCTCAGCGTCACACGCGCATCGGCATGACGACATAGACCGCGCTGGTGTCGCCGCCCTCGCGGATCAGCGCCGCGTCGCCCGAGCCGTTGAACAGGAAGACCGCGTTCTCGCGCTCGATCTGGCTGGCGATCTCGTGCAGGTATTTGGCGTTGAAGCCGATCTCCAGCGGCTCGTCGGCATAGGCGACCGGCAGTTCCTCATCCGCCGCGCCGGCATCGGGGGCATTGACCGACAGGACCAGCCGATCCTCGTCCAGCGACAGCTTGACGGCGCGCGAGCGTTCGCTGCTGACGGTGGCCACCCGGTCGACCGCCTTGGCGAAATCGCCGGCATCGACCTCCAGCTTGCGGGCATTGCCCGAGGGGATGACCCGGCTGTAATCGGGGAAGGTGCCGTCGATCACCTTCGAGGTCAGCGTGATCGTCGGCGTGGCGAAGCGCACCTTGGTCTCGCTGACCGAGACCGCGATCTCGGCCTCGTCATCGTCCAGCAGCTTGCGCAGCTCGGCCACGGTCTTGCGCGGCACGATCACCCCCGGCATGTCCTCGGCGCCCGCCGGCAGCGGGGCGTCGATTCGGGCCAGCCGGTGGCCGTCGGTCGCCACGCAGCGCAGGCTGGGGCCGTCCTCGGTCTGCGCGACATGCATATAGACGCCGTTGAGATAATAGCGGGTCTCTTCGTTCGAGATGGCGAATTTCGACTTGTCGAACAGCCGCCGCAGCACCGCGGCGGGGGCCGAGAAATTCGCGCCGTATTCCGACGAGGACATGACCGGGAAATCCTCGCGCGGCAGCGTGGCGAGGCTGAAGTTCGAGCGCCCGGCCTGCACGGAAAGCCGCCCCGAGGCGGCATCCAGGCTAAGCTGCACCAGCGCGCCGTCCGGCAGCTTGCGGGCGATGTCGTTCAGCATCCCGGCCGAGACGGTGGTGGCGCCGGGCCGCTCGACCTGCGCCGGCGCGCGGTCCACGATCTCGGTATCCAGGTCGGTGGCGCGGAAGCTGACGCCCTCGGGCGCGGCCTCGATCAGCACGTTGGCAAGGATCGGGATGGTGTTGCGGCGTTCGACCACGGACTGGGCCTGGGATACGGCTTTCACCAGATCGGCACGTTCGATCGAGAATTTCATGGTCAACCCTTATGTCGTTCCGGCCTCGTCTCGCACCCGCCTCGCGGGGCGCCAATGTGGCATAATCCCGCGCAAGGTCAAGCGGATGCGTTCAGGCCTCCAGCAGGCGGCGCAGCAGGTCGATATCCTCGGAGAGGCTGCGATCCGAGCCGCGCAGTTCTTCGATCTTCTTCACGCCATGCATGATGGTGGTGTGATCGCGGCCGCCGAAGCGGCGCCCGATCTCGGGCAGGCTGCGCGAGGTCATCTGCTTGGCCAGGTACATGGCGATCTGTCGCGGCCGGGCGACGGTGCGCACGCGCTTGGGTCCGATCATGTCGGCCAGGCGGATATTGTAATGCTCGGCCACCTTCCGCTGGATCTCCTCGATCGAGACCTTGCGGTCGTTGGCGCGCAGGATGTCGGCCAGGCATTCCTGGGTCATGTCCAGCGTGATCTCGCGCCCCATCAGGCTGGCAAAGGCGAAGAGCCGCTGCAGCGCGCCTTCCAGCACCCGGACATTCGAGGTGATGCGATGGGCCAGGAATTCCAGCACCCCGGGCGCGATCAGCAGGCCCGGATATTGCGCGCGGAAACTGTCGGTCTTGCTTTGCAGGATGCCCAGGCGCAGTTCGTAATCGGTCGGATGCAGGTCCACGACCAGGCCGCATTGCAGGCGCGACTTGATACGCTCTTCCATGTCCTTGATTTCGCCCGGCGCGCGGTCGGCCGAGATGACGATCTGCTTGCCCTGATCGACCAGCGTGTTGAAAGTGTGGAAGAATTCCTCCTGCGTGGAATCCTTGCCGGCGATGAACTGCACGTCATCGACCATCAGCACAGAGACGGTGCGGAACAGTTCCTTGAAATCCATCACGGTGCGGTCGCGCAGCGCCTGGACGAAGCGATACATGAACTGCTCGGCCGAAAGATACAGCACGCGCGCCTCGGGCTGGCGGATCTGGATCTCGCGGGCGATGGCGTGCATCAGGTGGGTCTTGCCCAGCCCGACCCCGCCGTAAAGGAACAGCGGGTTGAAGGTCACCGGCCCGCCCTCGGCCACGCGGCGGGCGGCGGCGTGGGCCAGCTCGTTCGGCTTGCCGACCACGAAATTCTCGAAGGTGAAGCGGCTGTCCAGCGGTGCCGCCAGCTCTTCCTCGCCAGAGGCGCGCGAGAGCGCGGGGCGCTTGACGACGGGTGCCGCAGCCTGGCGGGCGGTCTGGCTGCGGGTCTCGAAGCTCAGGCGCTGCACGGGGCCGCCCATGCGGTCCAGCACCTTGAGGATGTCGTCGCTGTAATGGCGCGAGACCCAGTCGGACAAGAAGCGGGTCGGGCAGGCGATGGTGGCGGTGCCGTCCGCAACGCCGGTCAGGCGAAGGGGCTCGATCCAGGTCGAGAAACTGTCGGTTCCGACGATCTTCTGAAGTTCTTCACGCGCCTGCCCCCAAAGTCTGTCCATCTCGCCCAATTCCGTCTCTTTTCCCCACATGCCGCCGGGATTTTCCGGCGTGAGGCGATTCGGATGCCGCAGCCTGAACGACAGCAGTTTCGGCAACAGAAGACCCCCGCCGCCCAAGGCGACGTGTGGGCCGTCTTGCGGCCGAAACTTGCAGACACGCGGCGCAGGCCGGTGGCAGCCGGCTTGCGCTTCATCGGTAGCGGACCCCTGTTCTGATCCAGCTGCCACCCCGCCTGTCGGCGGCAGAGCCGACGGTTCAGAGCATGTCCCCCAGGCGCGACGGTGAATCGCAGGGAACAAGCTAGCAAGAACCGCAGCCGGCCAGCAACCGATCTTCGTGCTTGACAGTCACTTTGCCGGATCGAATCTGGCAACTTCGCGACGGCTGCGTGACAATGCCGGAAAGGCGGGAAAACCAAGGAAAAACCGGCACTTCCCCATGCGAAAGGGCGCGCCTGGATAGAGCGCGCCCCTGATAAGTTCTACCGGCAGTTGCTAAAATGCCGCAGCAGCTCAGGCGGTGGCCAGCGCCTTAACCCGGGCCGAAAGGCGCGACATCTTGCGCGCGGCGGTGTTCTTGTGGATGACGCCCTTGGTCACGCCGCGCATCAGTTCGGGCTGGGCGCTGTTCAGGGCTTCGCGGGCGATCTCGGCATTGCCGCTGGCGATGGCTTCCTCGACCTTGCGCAGGAAGGTGCGGATGCGCGAGCGGCGGGCCTTGTTGACGGCGGTGCGGCGCTCGAGCTGGCGGGCGCGTTTTTTCGACTGGGGCGTATTGGCCATGGGTGCGGTCCTATCTGTTCTTCATATCTCGGTTGCGCAAAAGCCCATGGCGCCGTCTGGGAACGGACGGTCATGATTCTTGCCTTTAAGCGGGCCCACACGCATGTAAGCCCGGGCCTATACAGCGATCCGGGCCGGATGCCAAGCGCGAAATCAGCGGTCGCGGAATTGCGGCTCGCGCTTTTCCAGAAAGGCGGCCATGCCCTCTTTCTGGTCCTCGGTCCCGAACAGCGCCTGGAAGCTGCGGCGCTCGAACAGGATGCCCTCGCGCAGCGTGGTCTCATAGGCGCGGTTCACCGCCTCCTTGGCGGCCATGACGGCGATCTGGCCCTTTTCGGCGATCTTCTTCGCCGCCGCCAGCGCTTCGGGGATCAGCTTGGCGGCCGGCACGACCCGGCTGACCAGGCCCGAGCGCTCGGCCTCGGCCGCATCCATGAAGCGGCCGGTCAGGTGCATCTCCATCGACTTGGACTTGCCGACAAAGCGGGTCAGGCGCTGGGTGCCGCCGATGCCGGCGATGACGCCCAGATTGATCTCGGGCTGGCCGAACTTGGCGTTGTCGGCGCAAAGGATGAAGTCGCAGGCCATGGCCAGCTCGCATCCCCCGCCAAGCGCATAGCCCGCGACCGCGGCGATGATCGGCTTGCGCGTCGCGGTGATGCGGTCGATCTCGGCGCCGAACAGGTCGTCGGTATAGACGTCGACGAAGCTCTTGGCCGACATCTCCTTGATGTCGGCGCCGGCGGCAAAGGCTTTTTCGCTGCCGGTCAGCACGATGCAGCGGACCTTTTCGTTCCGGTCGGCATCGGCCAGCGCATCGCCCAGCTCGCTCAGCAGCTGCGAGTTCAGTGCATTCAGCGCCTCGGGCCGGTTCAGCCGGATCAGCGCGATATAGTCGTCGATCTCGACGGTGAGGGTCTGGTAGGCCATCGACTCCTGCCTTTCGCAAACAAGCTGACCGCGACTCGTAACAAATGCGCGAGGCCAAGGCCAGCGCCTGCCGATATCACCGGCTCAGGCGTGGGGAAGGAGCCCCTTCACTGCTGGCAGAGCGGGCAGAAAAAGCTCGACCGCCCGGACTGCACGATGCGCTGGACCGTGCCCGTGCAGCCCGGCGTCGGGCAAGGCGCGCCCTCGCGGCCATAGACGCGGAAGGAGTGCTGGAAATAGCCCAGCTCTCCGGTCGCCTGCCGGTGGTCGCGCAGGCTGGAGCCCCCGGCCGCGATCGCCTCTTCCAGAACGGCGCGGACATGGCCGACCAGCGCCGCCACCTCGGGGGCGGTGACCGCGCCGGCCAGGCGGCGCGGGTCGATGCCGGCGCGATAGAGCGCCTCGGAGACGTAGATATTGCCCAGCCCCGCCACGATTCGCTGGTCGAGCAGCGCTGCCTTGACCGGCATGCGCCGCCCGGCGAAGGCGGCTGCCAGAGCCTTGGCAGTGAAGGCGTCCGACAGCGGCTCGGGCCCCAGATGCGCCAGCAGCGGATGCTCGGCCCCCGGCGGCACCAGATCGACCATGCCGAATCGCCGCGCGTCGTTGAAGGTGATGCGCGTGCCCTGGTCGTTCCACAGCACCACATGGTCGTGGCGCGGCAGGATCGCCGGGTCGCGGTGGAAATCGCCCTGGCTTTCCCCCTCGATCAGCATCCGCCCCGACATGCCCAGATGCAGAAGCAGGCTGCCGCGATCCTCCAGCTCGGCCAGGATGTATTTCGAGCGCCGCCGCAGGGCGACGACCCGCGCGCCGGTCAGCACCTGCACCAGATCGGGCGGCAGGGGCCAGCGCAGGTCGGGGCGGCGGGCTTCGGCGCGGGCGATCACCCGGCCTTCGAGATGCGGCTGAAGGCCGCGTCGGACGGTTTCGACCTCTGGCAGTTCTGGCATTTTCTTCCCGTTCGTCGCATGGTGCGGCCCGCGTCCCCAGCTATGGCGCGCGGCGCGCTTTCGGACTATCTGGGCGCGAAACGACGGATGGACAAGCGACATGACCCCAGACGAGCCAAAGGAAACCCATTTCGGCTTTCGCACCGTGGCCGAGAAGGACAAGGCCGGGCTGGTCCATGGCGTCTTCTCGCGCGTGGCCTCGCGCTATGACGTGATGAACGACCTGATGAGCGGGGGCGTCCATCGCATCTGGAAAACCGCGATGATGGACTGGCTGGCGCCGCGGGACGGCCAGCATCTGCTGGATGTGGCCGGCGGCACCGGCGACATCGCCTTTCGCTTCCTGGACCGCGCGCCGGGCGCCCGCGTCACCGTCTGCGACATGACCGAGTCGATGCTGGTCGAGGGCCGCAAGCGCGCCGAGGCCGGCAAGCAGGCCGACCGCCTTGCCTGGGTCACCGGCGATGCGATGGCCCTGCCCTTCGCCGACGACAGCTTCGACCGCTACACGATCAGCTTCGGCATCCGCAACGTCACCCGCATCCCCGATGCGCTGGCCGAGGCGCGGCGCGTGCTGCGTCCCGGCGGCCGGCTGATGGTGCTGGAGTTCAGCCAGATGCCGGTGCCGATGCTGCAATGGCTTTACGACCGCTACAGCTTCAACGTGATCCCGGTCATGGGCCAGATCGTCGCGAACGACCGTGACAGCTATCAATATCTGGTCGAATCGATCCGCAAGTTCCCCGACCAGGAAACCTTTGCCACCATGATCCGCGAGGCGGGCTTCGGCCGCGTGCAATGGCGCAACCTGTCCATGGGCATTGCCGCGCTGCATTCGGGCTGGAAGCTGTAGGATGCGCGGTCCCCACAACATCTGGCGCCTGATCCGCACCGGCGCCACATTCGAGCGCACGGGCGCGATGAAAGCGGCGCTGGACGCGGTGAACGCGCCCGCCCGCATCCGCATCGCGGCGCGCATCCTGGGCTGGCCCTTCGCCTGGCTGGGCTACAAGGGCGACCCGGCCCTGCCGCCCGTCACCCGCGCCATCACCGCGCTGGGCCCGGCCTATGTGAAATTCGGCCAGATCCTCTCGACCCGGCCCGATGTGGTGGGGGTGGAACTGGCCAACCAGCTTTCCATGCTGCAGGACCGGCTGCCGCCCTTTTCGCAGGAACAGGCCCGCCGCACCGTTGCCGCCGAGCTGGGACGCCCGGTCGAGACGCTGTTCAGCGAATTTTCCGAACCCGTGGCCGCGGCCTCGATCGCGCAGGTTCATCGTGCGCGGCGCATCGACAACGGCCGCGAGGTCGCGGTCAAGGTGCTGCGCCCGGGCATCGAATCCGCCTTTCGCCGCGACATCGACGCCTTCCATTTCGCCGCCGGCATGATCGAGCGGCTGTCGCCCTCGACCCGGCGCCTGCGGCCCCGCGACGTGGTCAGCCATTTCGAATCGGTGGTCACGGGAGAGCTGGACCTGCGGCTGGAGGCTGCCTCGGCCTCGGAATTCGCCGAGAACACGGGGGGCGACGAGGGCATGGCGGTGCCCGCACCCTATTGGCACCTCAGCGCCCGGCGCGTGCTGACCACCGACTGGGCCGAGGGCGTGCCCATGGGCGATGTCGCGGCGCTGCGGGCTGCGGGGCACGACCTGCCCGAGATCGGCGCGCGGGTGTTGCAGCTTTTCCTGCGCCATGCGTTGCGCGACGGCTATTTCCACGCGGACATGCACCAGGGCAACCTGAAGGTGGCCCGCAACGGCGATATCGTCATCTACGATTTCGGCATCATGGGCGAGATCGACGAATATACCCGCCGCGTCTATGCCGAGATCCTGATGGGCTTCATCCGCCGCGATTACGAACGCGTCGCCCGGGTGCATTTCGAGGCGGGCTACGTCCCCCGCGACCGCGACATCCAGGAATTCGCCCGTGCCCTGCGCGCGGTGGGCGAGCCGATCTTCGGCGCCGATGCCAGCCGCATCTCGATGGCCAATCTGCTGGCCTATCTGTTCGAGGTGACGGAACGCTTCGGCATGGCCACGCGGACCGAGCTGATCCTGCTGCAGCGCACCATGGTGGTGGTCGAGGGCGTGGCGCGCTCGCTGGACCCGCAGATCAACATGTGGCAGGTCGCCCGGCCCGTCGTCGAAAGCTATATTCGCGACAACCTGGGTCCCCATGCCGCGGCGCGCGACCTGATCCGCGCGGCGCAGGTTCTGGGCCGCTTCGCGCCGCTGCTGCCGGAGTTCCTGGAGCGCCGCATGCCCGAGCTGCTGCGCGAACCCCCGCCCCCGCCCGAGCCGCGCCCAAACCGCGGCCTTGCCGCCGGCATGGCGCTGGGCGCCGTCGTCGCGCTGGCGGGCGCGGCGCTGGGCGCATGGCTGGGATAGGGCCGCCCGCGCCATCCTGCCTGTCGGGGCTTGAGCGCGCCCCGGCTTTCGCCTAACGCTGGCCCATGCGGATTCTGTATCTTGGCGATGTGATGGGGCGCGCGGGCCGGCGCGCGATTGCGGAAGGGCTCGGCCCGCTCAAGGAACGGCTGGGCGTCGACTTCACCATCGTGAACGGCGAAAACGCCTCGGGTGGCATGGGGCTGACCGGCGGCCATGCCAAGCTGCTCCTCGATGCGGGGGCCGATTGCCTCACGCTGGGCGACCATGCCTTCGACCAGAAGGAGATGCTGTCCTTCATCGAGGCCGAGCCGCGCATCATCCGGCCGCTGAACTATTCCAAGGTGGCGCCCGGCCGCGGCGCGCGTGTCTTCGAGGCGACGCGCGGCCGCAAGGTGCTGGTCGCGCAGGTCCTGGGCCAGGTCTTCATGAAGCGGCCCTTCGACGATCCGTTCTCGGCCATCGACGCGGTGCTCAAGACGCACCCGCTGGGCGGGCTGGTGCAGGCCAGCGTGGTGGACATCCATGCCGAGGCGACCAGCGAAAAGATGGCCATGGGCCATTGGTGCGACGGCCGCGCCAGTCTGGTCGTGGGCACCCATACCCATGTGCCGACCGCCGATGCGATGATCCTGAACCGCGGCACCGCCTATCAGACCGATGCGGGCATGTGCGGCGACTACGACAGCGTGATCGGCATGGAAAAGGCCGAGCCGCTGCGCCGCTTCCTGACCGGCATGGCCTCGGAGCGCTTTACCCCGGCCGAGGGCGAGGCGACGCTGTCGGGCGTGCTGGTCACCACCGACGACCGCAGCGGCAAGGCGGTTTCGGTCGAGCCGCTGCGCCAGGGCGGCAGGCTGGCCGGAACGCAGCTTCCCGCCTGAGCCGGCATGGTTCTTGTGCTTTTTGTTTGCGGCTGCGGGGAAAATAATTCTATTACCCACCGAAAGGGCCGTGATTTATCGGCGCTACGGGACGGGACTTGATGCTGGGCTTTGAACTGACCGGAACCAATGCGGCGATCGCGATGCTGCTCATCGTGGTCGTCATGTTCATCGAGTTCATTCGCGAAAAGCGCCCGCCCGAGGTGGTGGCCATCGGCACCGCCGCCGTGATGATGGTGCTGGGCCTCTTGCCGATCAAGGACGCCGCCGGCGTGCTGTCGAACTCGGCGCCCTGGACCATCGCCTTCATGTTCCTGATCATGGGCGGGCTGATGCGCACCGGCGCGCTGGAAATCATGTCGCGGCTCGTCACCATGCGGGCGGCGAGCCATCCGCGTTTCACCATCGGCGCGCTGTTCCTGTTCGTGATCGTGGCCTCGGCGATCATGAACAATACGCCGGTGGTGGCGGTGATGATCCCGATCTTCATCCAGCTGGCGCTGCGGCTGGGGCTCTCGCCGTCGAAGCTGCTGATGCCGCTGAGCTATTTCACCATCCTGGGCGGGATGATGACGTTGATCGGCACCTCGACCAACCTGCTGGTGGACGGCGTGGCGCGCGAGCAGGGCATGGCGCCCTTCACCATCTTCGAGATCGCCCCGGTCGGTGTCGCCATCACGCTTGCCGGCGTCCTCTATTTCGCGCTCCTGGGCAAGCGATTGCTGCCCGATCGCACCTCGCTGGCGGGCTTTCTCGGCACCCGGCGCGAGATGAAATATTTCACCGAGGTCGCCATCCCCGAGGATTCCAGCCTGGTCGGCCAGCCGGTCCTGACGGCGCCGATCTTCAAGCGCGATGCAGTGCGGGTGATCGACGTGCTGCGCGGCGATGCCTCGCTGCGGCGCAACCTGGCCGAGGTGGTGCTGGAGCCGGGCGACCGGGTCGTGCTGCGCTCGGAAATGGCCGACCTGCTGGAAATGCAGTCCAACAAGAACTTCCAGATGGTGGACAAGCTGAGCTCGGTCGCCACCGAGACGGTCGAGGTGCTTATTTCGCCGGGTGCGCGGCTGGTCGGGCGGCGGCTTGGCGACATGCGCCTGCGCCGGCGCTATGGCGTCTACGTTCTGGCCGCGCATCGCCGCAGCCAGAACATCGGCCGCCAACTCGACGATCTGGTGGTGCAGGTCGGCGACACGCTGCTGCTGGAAGGCGCGCCCGAGGATATCGGGCGGCTCGCCGCCGACATGGAGCTGGTCGATGTCTCGCGCCCCTCGGCCCGGCCGTTCCGGCGCGAGCGCGCGCCGATTGCGATCCTGTCTCTTTTGGCGGTGGTGTCGCTGGCGGCTCTGGACGTCGCGCCGATCATGGCGCTGTCCTTTCTCGCGGCGGCGATGGTCCTGATCACCCGCTGCGTCGATGCAGAGGAGGCCTTCGCGTTTGTCGACGCCCGGCTGATGGCGATGATCTTCGCCATGCTGGCGGTGGGCGAGGCGCTGGAGCATACCGGAACGGTCACTCTGGTGGTGGATGCGGTGGCCCCGCATCTTGCCGGCCTGCCGCCCTTTGCGACGCTAATCGCGGTCTATTTCCTTGGCCTGGTCATGACCGAGGTGTTGTCGAACAATGCCGTCGCGGTGCTTTTGACGCCGGTGGCCATCGCACTGGCGAAATCGCTGGGCCACGATCCCCGCGCCTATGTCGTGGCGGTGATGTTCTCGGCCACGGTCGCCTTCGCCACGCCCATCGGCTATCAGACCCACCTGATGGTCTATGGCCCCGGCGGCTACAGGTTCAGCGACTTCGTCAAGGTCGGCGTGCCCCTGGACATCATCTGCGGCATCGTCGCCTGCCTGACCATCCCGCTGTTCTGGCCGCTGTGAAATATCCGGGTCCGGCTGGACCTGCGTCGCCGCTGCATGGGTATTTGCAAAACGGAAAGAAGTGGGCGGGGCGTCTCGTGCTTTCCGTTTCCCAAATACCCTGCCGACCTCGTGACAGGCGGCGTGCGCGCCGGCTATGCGGCAGAGTTCAACTTGCCGCGAACCCTTCGCGGACGGCCGCCTCGGCCTTGGCGGCGAGCGTCTTGCGCGTCTCGCCCACGACCGGGATCTCCGGCATCAGCCGCACGATGACGAATCCCTGGCGGGGCTGGGCCAGAACCGCCAGCAAATGCGGCCCCAGGTCCATGTCGCCCCACCAGCCGTAGAAGCGCGGATCGCGGCCCTTCGGCGCGTGGTAATGTGCGCTCATCGGCTGGATCGCCAGCCCTTCGGGCAGGGCGGGGTCGAGGAAGCCCTGGAACAGCGTCGGCTTGAAGGGCAGCACGCGGCGTCCGTCGCTGCTGGTGCCTTCGGGGAAGAACAGCAGGCGATGGCCCGCCCGGGTGCGGGCGGCGAATTCCTCGGCCTGGGCGCGGGCGAGCCGGGGGTCGCGGGCGACGAAATGCGTGTCGGTGACGCGGGTCAGGATGTTGATGCCCGGCCAGCCCGCGACTTCGGATTTCGAGACGAAGAACACTGGCATCGCCGCGTTCAGCACGAAGATGTCGAGCCAGCTGGAATGGTTGGCCACCACCGCGCCGGGGCCGCGCATCGGCTGGCCGATGCAGCGCCATCGCAGCCCCATGATCCACAGGCAGAGGCGGCAGACGCCCTGCACCCAGGGTCCGGTGACGGGCCGGCGCGAGCCGGAGAACAGCCGTTCGGCCAGACGCAGCGGCAGGATCAGCAGGACGCCGAGCGCCAGCACCAGGACGATCCCGCCGCCGCGCAGCAGGACCAGCAGCCAGCCGAGCGCGCCGGGACGCGGAATGGCCGGCGGCGCGACCGCGTCCCGCCAGGTGGCGCGGTTACCCTCGCTCATTGCCCCTGCCGGGTTTCGTAGAACTTGCGGTGCTTTTCCGACATGGCCTTGGTGTCGACCATCAGGAAGACGTCGGTGGTGTTGAAAGCGCGGTCCAGCCAGGCGCCTTCGCCGACCATGCCGCCCAGCCGCAGGTAGGCCTTGATCAGCGCCGGCATTCCGGTCATCGCGGCGCGGCGGTCCAGTTGCTCGGCCGGGATCAGGTCCATGCGGCGAAAGCCGTCGGGCCGGGCGCGGGGCCGGATCGCCGCGGGTGCTAGGTGGTGATGGTGCAGCCAGCTGAGCGGCTGTGCCAGCGCCTGCACGTCGGTGCCGTGGAACGAAGCGACGCCGAACAGGATCTCGATGCCGCGCGCCAGAACGTAATCGGCCAGTGCGTTCCACATCAGGAACATGCCCGAGCCGCCGCGATAGGCCGGGTCGACGCAGGACCGGCCCAATTCCAGGAGCGACCGCCCCGAGGCGCGCAGCGGCGCCAGGCCATATTCGCTGTCGCAATAGAAGCGGCCGAACGCCTCGGCCCGCTCGCCCGGCAGCAGGCGATAGACGCCGACCACATGGTCCAGGTCATCGCGCGAGCGGCGGTTGTCCACCAGCACCAGATGATCGACGACCGGGTCGAACTCGTCCCGCTCGAACCGGCCCTGATGGTCGACCAGCAGGCCGTCACCGCCCAGCTCCTCGACGAAGACGCGATAGCGCAGGCGCTGCGCGGCCAGAAGGTCGACTTCGTCCGTGGCAAGACGGGTCGCGAAATAGGACGTCTCTGGCGTCATCTTACGGCCTGGAACCCTGACTGATGGTATTTGGTCCCGTGTCTAGGCGGGGGAAGGGGACATTGCAACCGCTCGCGAATCCGGCGATGCAAGGGCGATTGACACACCTAAAAGTTGAATTACTCTGCCTTGATCGCTTAAAAGGGGTCGGTTGTGACCAGTTCAAGATCGATATGTCTGCCGTTCACGACCTGCTTGCCGGCATTGGTGAAATTGATGGTGATCCGGTCCCCGATGCGCGACTGGACCTGTCCGGTGCCCCATTCAGGCGCGCCGGGATGGCGCACGATCATGCCGGGTTCCAGGATTTCATTCATCTCACGCCCTTTCCTGAGGCATCATGCAGGCTAACCTTCCATGAACGATCTGACAATCCACTGCCCGCCCGAACCCCCCGGCGCCATCGCGCCCGAGCGCCTGGCGGCGCTGGTCGGTTCGCGGCTTTGCCATGACATCGTCTCGCCCCTGGGCGCGATCGGCAACGGGTTGGAGCTCTTGCAGCTTTCCGGCGCCTGGCCCGGCATCGACGCCAGTCCCGAGATGCAGCTGATCGCCGAAAGCGTCGAGGCGGCGCGGGCGCGGGTGCGCTGGTTCCGCGTGGCCTTCGGTCATGCCGCGCCGGACCAGCGGCTGAGCATGGCCGAACTGGCCGCGCTGTTTGCCGATGTCGAGAAAGGCGGGCGCATCCGCCTGCGGCTGGAAGCCGAGGGCGACCTGCCGCGCCCCGAGGCGCGCATGATCCTGCTGGCGCTGATGTGTCTTGAGACTGCGATGCCCTGGGGCGGCAGCGTGCTGGTCTGCCGGGGCGCCAGCGGCTGGCGGCTGGTGGCGGAATGCAGCAGGACCAAGCCCGACCCGGCGCTATGGTGCTGGCTGGATGCCGCCCCCGGGCGCGAGCGGCCCGAAGCGGGCGCCTCCGAGGTGCATTTCCCACTGCTCGCCGGCTTCGCCCTTGCCGCAGGCCGACCGCTGGCATGGGAGCTGGACGGGACCGGCGGCGAGATCGCGTTCTGAGGCTCGGATCCCGCCGGGTTTCGCCGCCCGGGCCTTGGTCCGATCAGGGCCGGATGGTGCCGTCGCCGGTGACCAGATACTTGAAGCTGGTCAGCTGCTCGGCACCGACCGGCCCGCGCGCATGCATCTTGCCGGTGGCGATGCCGATCTCGGCGCCCATGCCGAACTCGCCGCCATCGGCGAATTGCGTCGAGGCATTGCGCATCAGGATGGCGCTGTCGAGCCCGCTGAAGAAGCGCTCGGCCGTGGCGTCGTTTTCGGTCAGGATCGATTCGGTATGGCCCGAGCCATGGCGGCGGATATGGGCGATCGCCTCTTCGACGCCATCGACCAGCTTGACGGCGATGATCTTGTCCAGGAACTCCTGCCCGAAATCCGAGGGCTCGGCCGGCACGGTGCCCGGCACCTTGGCAAGCTCGCCCTCGGCCCGCACCTCGACGCCTGCGTCCAGCAGGTCCTGGACCAGCACGGGACCGTGTTTCGTATAGAACTGCCAGTCGATCAGCAGGCATTCGGCGGCGCCGCAGATGCCGGTGCGCCGCGTCTTGGCGTTCAGAACCACGCGGCGGGCCTTGTCCAGGTCGGCGTCGCGGTCGGCATAGACGTGGCAGATGCCTTCCAGATGGGCAAAGACCGGCACGCGGGCCTCTTTCTGCACCAGCCCGACCAGCCCCTTGCCGCCCCGCGGCACGATCACGTCGATATAGTCCTGCGCGCGCAGCATGGCGGCGACCGCCTCTCGGTCGCGGGTCGGCACCATCTGGATCGCCGTCTCGGGCAGGCCGGCCTGCTTCAGCCCGGTGACCAGCGCCCGATGGATCGCGGCCGAGCTGTTCAGGCTTTCCGAGCCGCCGCGCAGGATCACCGCATTGCCGGCCTTCAGCGCCAGCGCGGCCGCATCGGCGGTGACGTTCGGCCGGCTTTCGTAGACCACGCCGATCACGCCCAGGGGCGTGGCCACGCGCCGGATGTTCAGCCCGTTCGGCCGATCCCATTCGGCCAGCACCTTGCCGACCGGGTCCGCCTGCGCCGCGACCGAACGCAGCCCCTCGGCCATGGCGCGGATGCGCGCGGTATCGAGCTTCAGCCGGTCCAGCATGGCGGGCGAAAGGCCCTTTTCCTCGGCGTAATGCATGTCCTCGGCATTGGCGTCGAGGATGGCATCCTCGGTCCCGAGGATCGCATCGGCGGCGCCGATCAGGGCGGCATGCTTGCGCTCGGCGCTCGTCTCGGCCAGCACGGCTGCGGCGGCGCGGGCCTTTTGCCCCAGATCCGCGATCAGCGCATCGGCATCGGAAGAGGTCAGGTCTTTCATGGCAGCATTCCCTTGCATGACGCCTGAGATAGGCCCGGGCGCGCCGAAAAACCAGATGGAAAGGGGGAAGGTGCAGGATTCTGTTGCCAGGCTCCTGCGGGCCCCGCCTTACGCTGCTAGGCGGAAGGGCTTAAGTTTCGGTTACCCGAGCTGCTTACGCAGCCAGAGCCACCGGAGCACGGTTGTCGTTGGCAACTGTACATTTTGCACCGATGACGGTGGTAGCTCACCGAGACAAAGCAAACAGCTTTAGACGTTCGTCGATCCTGTTTCGGCCCCATGTGCCCCCAACGAGGGATTCTGGTGGAGCCGCCGGGTACCGCCCCCGGGTCCGATCCGCTTATTACCTGCGCGTTTATGTCCATAGTCCGGGCGAACCCGAACCCCACGAATATAGGCGCCGCCGTTTCGGCATGCAAGGGAGGGGAACGCCGTTCCCCTCTTGTCCCGCTGCGCGGGCCAATTCACCCCATGGAGTATTTGGAAAACGGAGAAAACCGGGATGCGCCGCCCGGCCTTCTTCGTTCCTCAAATACTCATGCGGCCGTTCCACCGGCGAAACGCCCCGCCAAGGGGGCGGGGCACGGCAAGAAAGGGCGGGGCGGTCAGAAGCCGGCCTTGATCTTTTCGAATTCCTGCAGCTGCCTTTCGCGCTGCTGCGGGTCGTTCGGGGTCTGGGCCAGGATCGGGGCGTCCACGGGCGAGAGTCCCTCCTGCACGGCCGGCTCGTCCTTGATCGTCTCCATGGCGACGGTCGAGGTATGGCCGTAGCCGATCGTGTCCAGGAGGCCCTTGGCCGATTCGGGCGCGAGCCAGGCGTTGATGAAATCGTAGGCCTTGTCCTCGTTGCCCGGGCCGTTCTTGAGGTTGATGAAGCCGCAGAAGAAGGTCGAGCTGCCCTCCTTGGCCGCGCGCTGGAAGCCGACCGGGAAGCCGTCGTTTTCCAGCAGCACCACGCCGTCGTTCCAGGACCAGGCCACGTCCACCGCGCCCGATGCCATCAGCTGTGCCTGCTCGGCCGGGTCGGCCCAATAGGCGGCGACGTTCTGATGCGCCTGGCGCAGCCAGTCGGCGGCGGCGGCGAACTGTTCGTCGGTGACTTCGGTCCAGTCGGTGGTGCCGGTGGCCAGGTAGGCCAGCGCCCAGACATCGTCGGCCGAATCGGGCAGCGAGGTGCGGCCCTGGTATTTCGGGTCGATGAAGATGTTCAGGCTGGCCACGTCCTCGGCCGGGACGTTCTCGGTATTGTAGGCTACTGCGGTCGCGCCCCAGTCGGTGGGGATATACCAGACGCCCTCGTCGTCCTTGAATATCTCGGAATCGAGGAATTCCGGGGCGAGGCTTTCGAAGGCCGGGATCTTCGACACGTCCCAGGGCTCGATCAGCCCGGCGTCGCGGTATTTCGACACCATCTGCGAGCAGGGATGGGCGACATCCGCCTTGAAGCCCGAGGCGAGCTTTTGATAGGCCTCGTCGTCATCGCCGTAGAAGGCGAAGGTGGGGCTGGTGCCGTGCTTGTCGATATAGCCCTGGAAGATCACCGGCTCCTCGAAGCCGGCCCAGTCGAAGACGGTGAGTTCGGGGTCGGCGGCCCAGGCGGCCGTCAGGCTGGTGCTGGCAAGCGCGAGCACCAGGGCGGGGAAGCGAAGAGGTTTCATGTCGGAGCTTTCCTTGAGGCAGTCTGGCATGACGCTAGCCGCCTCGCCGCATCCTCGCAAGCGCGGCCGCGCCTACCAGCGCCCCGAGGCGCCGCCGCCCCGCGACGAGCCGCCGCCGAAGCCCGAGGCGCCGCCTGCGCCCCGGTTGGCCTTGCTGCGCAGCACGGCGCCGTTCGGGCCATACCACACCGTTTGCCGGCGCAGGCGCTGGCGGGTTTCCGACCAGCCGCAGGCCGGGCAGCGCCTCGTGACATCGTCGTGCGAGACCATGTGGCCGCCCTCGGGCAGCGGGGTTTCCAAGGGTGCGACCCGCGTTTCCAGGCCGCGACGGCCGCATTGCGGGCAGCGGTTGCGGTGCCAGAGCTGCCGCGCGATGGCGCCGAGGATCAGGAGCCACGCGCCGCCGAAGAGGAAGGGGACGATCCGGTCCATCATTCCGCGTTCGGGCGCCCGGAGCGGCTGGCCCGCCGCCACCGGCCGGGCGATCAGTTCGATCACCGCCTGGGTTCCGTCGCGGATGCCGCGCGACATCCGGCCGTCGCGGAAGGCGGGCAGCATGGTGTTGCGCATGATCTTTTGCGCCAGGATGTCGGCGTCGTTTTCGTAGCCGCGGCCAAGCTCGATCCGTGCCTCGCGGTCATCGGCCAGCACCAGAACCATGAAGCCGTCGTTGCGCGCGCCGTCGCCCACGCCCCAATGGTCGAAGAGCCTTGTGGCAAAGGCCTCCAGCCCGTCGGTTCCGCCGTAGCGCGCCCGGTCGGTCAGGGTGACGACGGTGCCCTCGATGCCGGTCTGGGCGTCGAGTGTGCTGAGCGCCGTGTCCAATGCCTGCGCATCCTCGGGCGTGAGCAGCCCGGCGAAATCGTTCACGCGCAGGTCCTGCCAGTCGGGCAGGGTCTGCGCATGGGCGGGGGCCAGCAGCGCCAGCCAGAGGAGCGTGAACAGCAAGGCCGGTGCCCGGGCGGCCCGAAGCCTGGGGGGTGGGGCGGTCCTGGGCAGCCTAACCATGGTCGCTCCTTGCCTGGCCTATTATCCCGGCAGGATCTCGGGGCCGCCGGTGATCTGCGGGTCGGGCTGGCCGATCACGTCGTCGTCGCGGCCGGCGAACTCGACCGCGCGCAGGATGGTCTGGATCGCGGCGATCCGGGCGCGGCGCTTGTCGTCGGCGCGGATCACCGTCCAGGGTGCGATGCCCGAATGGCTGCGCAGCAGCGTGTCCCGGATCGCCGCGCTGTAATCGTCCCATTTCGCCAGCCCGTCCACGTCGATGGGGCTGAGCTTCCATTGCTTCAGCGGATCGCGCTCGCGGTCGAGGAAACGCTTGAGCTGCTCGGCCCGGCCCACCTCCAGCCACAGCTTGACCAGGATCACCCCGTCGTCGGCCAGCATGGTCTCGAACAGCGGCAACTGGCGAAAGAAGGTCTCGCGCTGCGCGTCCGTGCAGAAGCCGAAGACCTTTTCCACCACGCCGCGGTTATACCAGCTGCGATCGAACAGCGCGATCTCGCCCTTGGCGGGCAGCCAGTCGACGTAGCGCTGGAAATACCATTCCCCCGCCTCGCGTTCGCTGGGCTTGGGCAGCGCGACGATATAGGCCGAGCGCGGGTTCAGGTTCTCGCGCACGCGCTCGATGGTGCCGCCCTTGCCGGCGGCGTCGCGGCCCTCGAACAACACCACCATGCGCTTGCCGGTATGGATCACGTCGCGCATCAGCCGCACCAGCTGCAGTTGCAGCCCGGCCATCCGCTCGTCGTAATCCTTGCCCTTCATCTCCTCGGCATGGGGATAGCCGGGGTCGAGGATGCGCTTGCCGTCAGCGGCCGCGACCGCCTTGCGCAGCGCATCGGGAGCGTCCTTTTCCAGATAGCGGGTGATCGCGCCGACAAAGGGCAGGTCGGGCAGCGATTTCGCCCCCTTGGTCCCGTTCTTTCCGCCATTGCCGTTCTTGCTCATGCTTACGCCTCGCCGATGCGGTTCAGGTCGAAATGGGTAGTCTGGTAGATCTCGTTGATCCAGTTACCGTAGAGCAGATGCGCATGGCTGCGCCAGCGGTTCGTCGGCGCGCGCGAGGGATCGTCGTCCGGGTAGTAGTTCACCGGCACGTTGATCGGCTTGCCCGAGACCACGTCGCGGTCGTATTCGTCCTTCAGCGTCGTGCTGTCATATTCGAAATGGTTGAAGACATAGAGCGCGCGATGGTCCGTGTCCTGCAGCAGGCACGGCCCGACCTGGTCCGAGGCGATCAGCGTCTGCAGCGCCGGGATGGCATCCACCTCGTCCTGGCGCACCTCGGTCCAGCGGCTGACCGGGACCAGCACGTCGTCGGAAAAGCCGCGCAGATAGGGGCTGGCCGGCACCAGGTTGCGGTGGCGGAAGCAGCCGAAGGCCTTGTGGTCCAGCATGTGCTTTTCGAGGCGATGGAAATGCCACGCCATCGCCATGCCGCCCCAGCAGACGCCGAAGGTCGAATGCACATGGCTTTGCGTCCATCGAAAGACCCGCGTCAGTTCCTCCCAATAGGTCACCTCTTCGAAGGGCAGGTGCTCGATGGGCGCGCCGGTGATGATGAGACCGTCGAACTTCTCGCCCGTCTCCTCGACCTCGCAGAAGCGGCGGTAGAAGGATTGCAGGTGATCGGCCGCCGTGTTGCGGCTTTCGTGGTCCGACATGCGGATCAGCTGGAAGTCGATCTGCAGGGGCGTGGCGCCGATCAGCCGGGCGAACTGGTTCTCGGTCTGGATCTTCTTGGGCATCAGGTTCAGCAGCCCGATGCGCAGCGGCCGGATGTCCTGCGTCGCCGCCCGGCCCGGCGACATGACCATGACGCCTTCGTTCGACAGGATGTCATAGGCGGGCAGGTCATTGGGCAGGGTGATGGGCATCATGCGTCCTTTCTGTCGATCTTTCCGGCGGCGGTTGCGCCGGCGGGCCGTCTTTCGATGGCATGGCCGATCAGGGCGATCAGGTCGGCCGGGTTTGTCACCTCCGCGACCTCCTCGGCCAGCAGCGTCACGCCCCGCCGGGCCATGGCCTCGTAGCGCGGCTGGCGGTGGGCCAGCGCCCGGGCATAGGTCCAGCGGATGAAGTCGTCGGGGTTCACCTGGTCCTCGCGCAGCCCCTTTTCGACCCGGTAGTCGGTCCAGGCCCGGTCGAGGAACTCCGGCTGGTAATACATCGGTTTCGGCGCGCGGTCGAAGCGGCGCACCAGTTCCTCGGTATGCGCGTCCGAACCCTTGATCCAGACCAGCAGCAATTCCCGCTCCAGCGCGTCCAGCACCGGGTCGGTCTGGGCGAATGGGTCCACCACCTCGCAGACCGAGCCGCCGGAATCGCAGACGAAATTGCCGAGGTTGTAGATTTCCTGCGCGCGGCGGATGAAATGGCCGGTATCCAGCAGCGCCGCGATCTCGGCCATGCGATGCTGGTCCTGGCGGCGCATGTATTCGTCGAATTCCAGCCCGCCGCGGGTCACGCTGCCCGGCTTGCCCAGGTAGGTGGAAAGCGGCGCCAGGTTCTCGAAGGTGATGTTGCTGGCGATATAGACCGAATCCGACAGAAGCAGCTCGCGCAGGAACGGCACCTTCATCGCCTCGCGCTTGAAGTTGTCGGCGATGAGTTCGCCCATGTAGCGGGTGCCGATGCGGTAATCGACCGAATAGTGGAACCACTCGCCCGAGCCGCGCAGCATCGAGGCAAGGAAGGTCTTGCCCAGCCCCGACATGCCGAAGAACAGCACGCGCTTGCGGGGTGCGGCCAGCCATTCGGCCTTGGACTGGTAAAGCATGGGCGATCCTTATCTCCGGGCTTGGCGATAGTTAGTCCCGCGCAGGGCCAAGGAAAAGGGGGCGCGTCCCCCGGAACAGGCGGCAAGCCCCGCCGCCGCTTGGAACTTCGAGGCGGGCCACGCCCGCGCGCCCGACCCCCGGGCGCCCTGTTGCAACCGGACCGCGACGGTTGGAAAAGGCTTTGTAGTCGCGGCTTGCCGACGCAAAATCGCCCCAGGCTGGCCGGGAAAGGGGACAGGGAATGGAACAGGGGCTTCTGATCGCGCGGCTGTTTCTGGGCGTGCCCTTCATCGTCTGGGGCATCCTGAAGCTCAGGGGCGGCGAGGCCAGGATCGCGCCGCTGATCGCGGCGATGGGACTGCCCGACGCCACGGCGCTGGCCTATCTGGTCGGATTTTGCGAGCTTCTGGGCGGGTTGGCGGTCGTGCTGGGCTATCCCGTGCGCACGGCGGCATTGCTCTTGGGCCTGTGGTGCCTGGTGACCGGCTATCTGGAGCATCGCGGCAATGCGACCGAGCTGCTCAAGAACGTGACCATGGCCGGCGGCTATTTCGCGCTGGTGGCGGCGGGCGGCGGCGCTCTGGCGCTGTTCGGCGGCGCACCGGCGGGCGTGCTGGGCTGGCTGCCCTGACGAATCGGGCGGCGATTTCCGCCGCGCCGCCGCGTTAATCAATCCGCAGTAGCGTAGGCCCGACAATCGCGCTATGCTGCGCACCAGACCCGGAAAACGGGCAAGATATATCGAGGCAGTGACGGCGGTATCCCATGACCGAGATGGTCTTTGGCACCACGCCCGTGCGGGCAGGTGACCCGATTCTTCCACGTTGGTGGCGCACGCTTGACCGATGGTCCCTGGCCTGCGTGCTGGGGCTGTTCGCGGTCGGGCTGCTTCTGGGGCTGGCGGCATCGGTGCCGCTGGCCGAAAAGAACGGCCTGCCGCAATTCTATTACGTCACCCGCCAGGCGGTGTTCGGCGCCATGGCGCTGGTGGTGATGCTGGTGATCTCGACCTTCTCGCCCCGGATGGTGCGAAGGATCGGCGTGCTGGGCTTTCTGGCCGCACTGGTGGTGCTGGTCGCGCTGCCCTTCATCGGCACCGATTTCGGCAAGGGCGCGGTGCGCTGGCTGCGTTTGCCCGGCGGCATGTCGGTGCAGCCGTCGGAATTCCTCAAGCCTTGCTTCGTCGCCATCTGCGCCTGGTTCATGGCGGCAAGCCAGGAGGTGGGCGGCCCGCCCGGCAAGACCTTCTCCTTCGGGCTGGCGGTGATCGTGGTGCTGCTGCTGGCCATGCAGCCCGATTTCGGGCAGGCCTCGCTGGTGCTGTTTTCCTGGTGCGTGATGTATTTCATCGCAGGCGCCCCGCTTTACCTGCTGGGGGGCGTGATGGGGCTGGCCTGTATCGGCGGCGTCTTCGCCTATGGCGCATCCGAGCACTTCGCCCGCCGCATCAACGGCTTCCTGGCCGCCGAGGTCGATCCGCGCACCCAGCTCGGCTATGCCACCAACGCCATCCAGGAGGGCGGCTTCTTTGGCGTCGGCGTGGGCGAGGGCTCGGTCAAGTGGTCGCTGCCCGATGCGCATACCGATTTCATCATCGCGGTCGCGGCCGAGGAATACGGGCTGATCCTGGTCCTTATCATCATCGCGCTTTACGCCACCATCGTCGTCCGCTCGCTGTTGCGGCTTCAGGACGAGCGCGATCCCTTCGTGCGCATCGCCGGCACCGGGCTTGCCTGCGCCTTCGGCGTGCAGGCGCTGATCAACATGGGCGTGGCGGTGCGGCTGTTGCCGGCCAAGGGCATGACGCTGCCCTTCGTCAGCTACGGCGGCTCGTCGGTGATCGCCTCGGGCATCGCGATGGGGATGCTGCTGGCGCTGACCCGCTCGCGCCCGCAGGGCCGCATCGGCGACGTGCTGGGACGGGGTCGGGGATGAGCGCCGCACCGCTTTGCCTGATCGCTGCCGGCGGGACCGGCGGCCACATGTTTCCGGCGCAATCGCTGGCCGAGACGCTGCTGGCGCAGGGCTGGCGGGTCAAGCTTTCCACCGATGAACGGGGCGCGCGCTATGCCGGCGCGTTCCCGGCCGAGGTCGCGCGCGAGGTGGTCAGCTCCGCCACCACCGCGCGCGGCGGTGCGCTGGCCAGGCTCGCCGTGCCCTTCCGCATCGGTGCCGGCGTGCTGGCGGCGATCCGGGCGATGCGGGCCGACCGTCCCGCGGTGGTGGTGGGGTTCGGCGGCTATCCGACCATCCCGGCCATGTCGGCGGCGCTGGTGCTGCGCATTCCGCGCATGATCCATGAGCAGAACGGCATCATGGGCCGGGTGAACATGGCCTTTGCCCGCCGGGTGGATCGCGCGGCCTGCGGCACCTGGCCGACCCGTCTGCCCCCCGGCGTGCAGGGCATCCATACCGGCAACCCGGTGCGGCAGGCGGTGCTGGACCGGGCCGGTGCGCCCTATGTCCCGCCGGGCGAAGGGGGCCTGAACCTGCTGGTGATCGGCGGCAGCCAGGGTGCGCGCGTGCTCTCGGACATGGTGCCCGAGGCCATCGCCGGCCTGCCGGACGAGATGCGCACCCGCCTGTCGGTCAGCCATCAGGCCCGCGCCGAGGATGCCGAGCGCGTGATTGCCGCCTATGCGAGTGCCGGCATCAGCGCCGTGGTGCGGCCCTTTTTCGACGACGTGCCGCAGCGGCTGGCCGATTGCCAGCTGGTCATCAGCCGGGCGGGCGCCTCGTCCATCGCCGACATTACCGTGATCGGCCGCCCGGCCATCCTGATCCCCTATGCCGCAGCCACCGGCGACCACCAGACCGCCAACGCCCGTGCCCTTGCGGAATCCGGTGCGGGCGTCGTCCTGCCCGAATCCGTGCTTGACGCCGAGAGCCTGAGGCGCGACATGCGGGACATCCTTTCCGACAGCGCCCGCGCCACCGCCATGGCAGCTGCCGCGCTAACGCTTGCCCGCCCCGACGCGGCGCAGCGCCTTGCAGATCTAGTGACGGAACTGACCCGATGAATGCAGCGACCAAACTCCCGGGCGAACTGGGCCCCATCCATTTCGTCGGCATCGGCGGCATCGGCATGTCCGGCATCGCCGAGGTGTTGATGACGCTGGGCTACCAGGTGCAGGGCTCGGACGCGAAGCGCTCGAAGATCACCGACCGGCTGCAGACGCTGGGCGCCACCATCTTCGAAGGCCAGCGTGCTGAAAACATTGGCGAAGCCGGCGTGGTGGTGATCTCGACCGCCATCAAGAAGGGCAATCCCGAGCTTGAAGAGGCCCGCCGCCGCGGCCTGCCCGTCGTGCGCCGGGCCGAGATGCTGGCCGAGCTGATGCGGCTGAAATCCAACGTCGCCATCGCCGGCACGCATGGCAAGACCACCACCACCACCATGGTCGCGACGCTGCTGGATGCGGGCGGCTTCGACCCGACCGTCATCAATGGCGGCGTGATCCACGCCTATGGCAGCAACGCCCGCGCCGGCGCCGGCGAATGGATGGTGGTCGAGGCGGACGAATCGGACGGCAGCTTCAACCGCCTGCCCGCGACCATCGCCATCGTCACGAATATCGACCCCGAGCATATGGAGCACTGGGGCAGCTTTGACGCGCTGCGCAAGGGTTTCCAGGATTTCGTCTCGAACATCCCCTTCTACGGCCTTGCCGTCTGCTGCACCGACCACCCCGAGGTGCAGTCGCTGGTGGGCAGGCTGACGGATCGCCGCGTCGCCACCTTCGGCTTCAACGCCCAGGCCGACGTGCGCGCCATCAACCTGCGCTATGAAAACGGCGTGGCGCATTTCGACATCGCGCTGCAAGGCGAGGCCGAGCTGAACGAGGGCGAGGTGCCGGTGATCGAGGGCTGCACCCTGCCGATGCCGGGCGATCACAATGTTTCGAATGCACTGGCCGCCGTGGCCGTCGCCCGCCACCTGGGCATGAAGCGCGCCCAGATCCGCGAGGCGCTGGCGCGCTTCGGCGGGGTCAGCCGCCGCTTCACCCGCGTGGGCGAGGTGGACGGCGTCACCATCATCGACGATTACGGCCATCACCCGGTCGAGATCGCGGCGGTGCTGAAGGCCGCGCGGCAGGCGACCAAGGGCCGGGTGATCGCCGTGCACCAGCCGCATCGCTATTCGCGGCTGTCCAGTCTTTTCGACGATTTCTGCACCTGCTTCAACGAGGCCGACGTGGTCGCCATCGCCGAGGTCTATTCTGCCGGCGAGGAACCGATCCCCGGCGCGTCGCGCGACGACCTGGTGGCCGGGCTCATCGCCCATGGCCATCGCCATGCCCGCGCGGTGATGGACGAGGGCGACCTGGAACGGCTGGTGCGCGAACAGGCGCGGCCGGGCGACATGGTGGTCTGCCTGGGCGCCGGCACGATCTCGGCCTGGGCCAACAACCTGCCCGAGCGGCTGACGGAGAAAGCCGCGTGATCGCCCTGGCCAGCCATCCCGCCACCGCGGCGCTTTGCGCGGTGCTTTGGGGCGTGATGGCCTGCCTTCTGCCCTTCGTGCGGCTGCGCTGGCGTCATTCGGTGCTTTGGACGCTGGTGTTTTTCGGCGTGCCGGTGCTGGGCTGGCTGACCTATCTTTGCGGACCCGGCTTCGGCGTGCTGTTCCTGGCGCTTGGCCTGTCGCTGCTGGTCTGGCCGCCTTTCGAGACGCGCCGCCGCCGCCGGCACGGGGCGCATTGAGGCCATGGAGATCGTCTGGCTGATCGTCGGCGCGACCGTGGCCGCGATGCTGTGGTTCGGCGCGGCGCGCATGGGCTCGCGTTCTTTCGCGGTGCTGGCGCAGGGGCTTGTCGCGCTGCTGGTCTCGGCGGGGCTTTGCTACCTGATCGGGTCGGGCAAGACCGGCGGCTATCTTGCCGGCATCATCGGCGCGGTGCTGAGCCTGCTGATGCTGATCGCCGCTGCTGCCGTGGCGGCGGGGGCGCTGCTGCGCTGGCTTTACGATCGCCTGCGGCCGCCGGCGCCGGCGCGTGCGCCGCTGCGCCCGGCATGGGACCTGATGGGCGTCGGCGCCCTGTCTGCGCTGGCGGTCATTCTCAGCGCCATGGAGTGACGCGCATCCCCTTGTCAGGGCGGGGGCGACGAGGCGCCACTGCAGGAGGTGACGAACTGGTCGACCTGTTACCCCGCCTCACTGGACGCCGGGCAGATCGTGGCCGAGATGATGGCACATTGACCGCCGCGGATGCGGCCGCATTGACGGGCTGCGCCGCGCTGATTAGGAGCGCAGCATGACCCAGACGCTTCCCACCCCCCGCGGCAGCCTGACCCCGAACCGAACCCTTGCCGACCTGACCTGGCTGCGGGTCGGCGGCCCTGCGGACTGGCTGTTCCAGCCCGCGGACGAGGCCGACCTGGCCGCGTTCCTCGCGGCGCTGGACCCCGCGATCCCGGTCTTTCCGATGGGTGTCGGATCGAACCTGATCGTGCGGGACGGCGGCATCCGCGGCGTGGTGATCCGGCTGGGGCGCGGCTTCAACGCCATCGCCTGCGAAGGCGGCACCGTCACCGCCGGGGCTGCGGCACTGGATGCGCATGTCGCGCGCCGCGCGGCCGAGGCGGGGCTGGACCTGACCTTCCTGCGCACCATTCCGGGCAGCATCGGCGGTGCGGTGCGCATGAATGCCGGCTGTTATGGCACCTATGTCGCCGATCACCTGGTCTCGGTCCGCGCCGTGGCCCGCGACGGCGGCCTGCATGAGATCGCGGCAGCCGACCTGCGCTTCGGCTATCGCCATTCCGATCTGCCCGAGGGCTGGGTCGTCATCGAGGCGCGTTTTCGCGCCGAGCCGGGCGATCCCGCCGAGCTGGCCGCTCGGATGGAGGAACAGCTTGCGCGGCGCGATGCAAGCCAGCCGACGAAGGATCGCAGCGCCGGCTCGACCTTCCGCAACCCGGCCGGGTATTCGTCGACCGGGCGGGCGGATGACAGCCACGAATTGAAGGCATGGACCCTGATCGATGCCGCCGGGCTGCGCGGCCATCGCCTGGGCGGGGCGCAGATGTCGGAAAAGCACCCGAACTTCCTGCTCAATGCCGGCGGCGCCACCGCCGCCGAGCTGGAGGCGCTGGGCGAACTGGTGCGCCGCAAGGTGCGCGAGACCAGCGGGCACGAGCTGAAATGGGAGGTCATCCGCGTAGGCCGGCCCTAGGAACCGGCCGTAACCTGCCGTCATTGCCGGAAATATCGCGGCAAACGCGAAAAGGGACTTTTGCGATTCCGCCCAAGCGGCTATCCTGACCTGACAAATACCCGGATCAACCGGGGACATGAGGCAGAAATTGGCGGGCAGGTCGAGCAGGACGGCCCCGAAAGTCGTGGTCCTGATGGGCGGACCCTCGGCCGAGCGCGAGGTGTCGCTTTCGTCGGGGCGTGAATGCGCGGTTGCGCTGCGGCAGGCGGGCTATGAAGTCGTGGAATTGGATGCGGGCAGGGATCTGCCCGCGCGTCTGGCCGAGCATGCGCCGGACGTGGTCTTCAACGCCCTGCATGGCCGCTGGGGCGAGGATGGCTGCGTGCAGGGCCTGCTGGAATGGCTGGGCTGGCGCTATACGCATTCCGGCGTGCTGGCCTCGGCGCTGGCCATGGACAAGTCCCGCGCCAAGGAGATCCTTCGCCTTGCCGGCCTGCCGGTGCTGGACAGCCTGATCGCCGATGCCGACGAGGTGCGCGCCCGCCACGTCATGGCGCCGCCCTATGTGGTCAAGCCGAACGACGAGGGCTCTTCGGTCGGGGTCTATATCGTGCACGAGGCCGCGAACGGCCCGCCGCAGCTTTCCGACAAGATGCCCGCGCGGGTCATGGTCGAAACCTATGCCCCGGGGCGCGAGCTGACCGTCGCCGTGCTGGGCGACCGCGCGCTTGGCGTGACCGAGATCGTTACCGAGGGCTGGTATGACTACGACGCCAAATACACGCCCGGCGGCTCTCGCCACGTCATCCCGGCCGACATCCCCGAGGAAATCGCCGCCGCCTGCCGCGATCATGCGGTGCAGGCGCATCGGGCGCTGGGGTGCCGCGGGCTGACCCGCAGCGATTTCCGCTGGGACGAAAGCCGCGGGCTGGATGGGCTGATCATCCTCGAGGTGAACACCCAGCCCGGCATGACGCCCACCTCGCTCGCGCCCGAGCAGGCGGCCCATTCCGGCATGGACTTTCCCGCGCTTTGCCGCTGGATCGTCGAGGAGGCGCTATGCAGGGCCTGAACCCCTTTCACCGCGACCAGGGGGCGGGGGGCCGGCCGGCCCCGGTGCGCCCCGCGCCCGCGCGTCCCGCCCCGGTGGCGCCGCGCACGCCGAGAAAGGACCCCGCGCCCTCGCGGCTGGCCTATCGGCTGAACCGGATGATGCTGCGGCCGCTGGTGCGGCGGCTGGTGCATGTCGGGCTGCCCGCCTTTCTGGCGGCGCTGGTGGCGGGGATCTGGCTTTCGGACGACACCCGCCGCGCCAACCTGACCGGCGGCGTCGACGCCATCGTGGACCGCATCCAGCATCGCGACGAATTCATGGTCAAGATGATGACCATCGAAGGCGCCTCGCCGGTGGTGGACAAGGGGCTGCGCGCCATGCTGCCGGTCGAACTGCCGGCATCGAGCTTCGAGATCGACCTGGAAAAGCTGCGCGAACGGGTGCTCAAGCTGGACGCGGTCGAGACGGTCGACCTGCGCATCAAGCCGGGCGGCGTGCTTTCGGCCGTGGTGACCGAGCGGGTGCCGGTGGTGCTGTGGCGCCATGCGCGCGGCATCGAGCTGCTGGACAAGACGGGGCATCGCGTCGCCTCGGTCACCTCGCGCGAGGTGCGCGGCGATCTGCCGATCATCGCCGGCGAGGGCGCCGACCGCGCCGCGCCCGAGGCGCTGGCGCTGATCGACGCCGCCGGGCCGATCCTGCCGCGCTTGCGCGGGCTGGAGCGCATGGGCGAACGGCGCTGGGACGTGGTGCTGGACCATGGCCAGCGCATCAAGCTGCCCGAGGACAAGGCGCTTCAGGCGCTGGAACGCGCCATAGCGCTGAACGGCGCCCTGCACATGCTGGACCGCGACATCTCGGTCGTCGACCTGCGGCAGGAGGCGCGGCCGGTGGTCCGGCTGGGACTGGAGGCGCAGAACGCCATCCGCCAGGCCCGAGGCCAGCCGGAACTGGGCCCGGACGGAACGCCGCTTGCGCCCGAGGCGACGGCGGGCAATGCGGCGAAAGCCAAGAAAAAGAGCGGCTAACAGCTTGAGGAGGCAGGGGAAATGAAGGATCTGTATCAGGGCCAGCGGGCAATGCGGAACATGCGCCGCCAGGCCATGCAGCGCGGCGTCATCGCGGTTCTGGACATCGGAACCTCGAAGATCGCCTGCCTCGTCCTGCAATTCGACGGCCCAAGCCAGTTCCGCGAGACCGACGGCGTCGGCCCCATGGCCGGGCAGTCGAATTTCCGCGTCATCGGCACCGCCACCACCCGTTCGCGCGGGATGCGCTATGGCGAGATCGAGACCATGGCCGAGACCGAGCGCGCCATCCGCACCGTGATCCAGTCGGCGCAGAAGGTCGCGGGCGTGCGCGTCGATCATGTCATCGCCTGCATCTCGGGCGCCCGGCCGGCCAGCTATGGCCTTGCGGGCGAGATCGTGCTGCCCGCCGGCAAGGTCGGAGAGGGCGACGTGGCGCGCGTGCTGGCCGCCTGCGAGGTGCCGGATTTCGGCCGCGGGCGCGAGGTGCTGCATGCCCAGCCGGTGAATTTCGCCCTCGACGGCCGCTCGGGCCTGTCGGACCCGCGCGACCAGTCCGGCAGCAGGCTGGCCTGCGACATGCATGTGCTGACCATCGACGGCGATGCGGCCAGCAACCTGGTGCATTGCATCCGGCGCTGCGACATGGAACTGGCGGGCGTGGCCTCGGCCTCCTATGCCTCGGGGCTTGCCGCGCTGGTCGAGGACGAGCAGGAACTGGGCGCCGCCTGCATCGATCTGGGCGGCGGCACCACCGGGGTTTCGGTCTTCATCAAGAAGCACATGATCTTTGCCGATGCCGTCCGCTTCGGCGGCGAGCTGATCACCCAGGACATCGCCAAGGGGCTGCGGGTCGGCCATGCCGTGGCCGAGCGTCTCAAGACCCTGCATGGCGGGCTGGAGGCCACCGGCCGCGACGACCGCGAGATGATCGAACTGGGCGGCGAGACCGGCGACTGGGACACCGACCGCCGCGCCGTCAGCCGCGCCGACCTGATCGGCATCATGCGCCCGCGGGTCGAGGAGATCCTGGAAAACGTCGCCGGCATCCTGGACGCGGCGGGCTTCGATTCGATGCCCTCGCGCCAGATCGTGCTGACCGGCGGCGGCAGCCAGATCCCCGGGCTGGACGTGCTGGCCTCGCGCATGCTGGGCCAGAACGTGCGGATCGGCCGGCCGCTGCGCATCCAGGGCCTGCCGCACAACGCGACCGCGCCGGGCTTTTCCTCGGCCATCGGGCTGGCCTTGCTGACCGCGCATCCACAGGACGAATGGTGGGATTTCGACATGCCCACCGAACATTATCCGGCGCGCAGCCTGCGCCGGGCCTATCGCTGGTTCCGCAACAACTGGTAGGGCTGCGGAACCCGGATGCGGTGGTGTGGGCGCGCGCCTCCACCACATGCAGCAGAATGGGCAAGATGCCGCCGAAAACCCCAGCGTCCACCGCGATATTTGGTGTGCCGGGTGTGTTTTTCGGGTGACGCTCGGCGCGAATCTGGCTAGGCTGGCCAGCATACGGGGATTCGACCGGACTGCGCACATGTCCGGCGCAACAGATGAAGGCAGGCGAGACATGGAACGGCAGATTCACCTGATGCTGAATGATGACCAGGAACTGAAGCCGCGCATTACCGTCTTCGGCGTCGGTGGTGCGGGTGGCAATGCGGTCAACAACATGATCGACAAGCAGCTGGAGGGCGTCGAGTTCGTCGTGGCGAATACCGATGCCCAGGCGCTGCAATCCTCCAAGGCCGAAAGCCGCATCCAGATCGGTCCCAAGGTGACCGAGGGGCTGGGCGCCGGCGCCAAGCCTTCGATCGGCGCCAAGGCCGCCGAGGAAACCATCGAGGACATCGTCGACCACCTGATGGGTGCGCATATGTGCTTCATCACCGCCGGCATGGGCGGCGGCACCGGCACCGGCGCTGCCCCGATCATCGCTCAGGCCGCGCGCGAGATGGGCATCCTGACCGTCGGCGTCGTGACCAAGCCTTTCCAGTTCGAGGGCACCAAGCGCATGCGTCAGGCCGAGGAGGGCGTCGAGCAGCTCCAGAAGGTCGTGGACACGCTGATCATCATCCCCAACCAGAACCTGTTCCGGCTGGCCAACGAAAAGACCACCTTCACCGAAGCCTTCGCCATGGCCGACGACGTGCTCTACCAGGGCGTCAAGGGCGTGACCGACCTGATGGTGCGCCCGGGCCTGATCAACCTCGACTTCGCCGACGTGCGCGCCGTGATGGACGAGATGGGCAAGGCGATGATGGGCACCGGCGAGGCCTCGGGCGAGAACCGCGCCGTGCAGGCGGCCGAGAAGGCCATCGCCAACCCGCTGCTGGACGAGATCAGCCTGAACGGCGCCAAGGGCGTGCTGATCAACATCACCGGCGGCTACGACCTGACCCTGTTCGAAATGGACGAGGCGGCCGAGAAGATCCGCGAAAAGGTCGATTCCGACGCGAACATCATCGTCGGTTCGACGCTGGACCCGTCGATGGAGGGTTCGATCCGCGTCTCGGTCGTGGCGACCGGCATCGACGCCTCGGCGGCCGAGCTTCCCGTGCCGCGCCGCGGCATGAAGGAGCCGCTGACCCAGCACCCGCCCGTCGCGCAAAAGCCGGTCGAGGAAGAGCTGCCGGTGCCGCCGCGCCGCACCGCGCCCATCGCCGAATCCGCGCCGGTTTCGCGCCCGCAACCCTCGGCTCCGGCCGCGCATTACGACGAAGAGGACATGCCGCGCCCGGCCTATCAGCCCGAGCTGCGCCAGCCCGCTGCCCCGGCTGCACCCGCCGCGCAGGGTGATGCGCTGAACGGCGATGCGGGCGGCTTCGTTGCACCCACCCGCCGTCCGCAGGCCCCGGCCGGCACGCCCTCGGATGCGGTGATGCAGCGCCTTGCCGCCGCCGTGCAGAAGGCGCCCGAGCGTCAGGCCGCAGCCCAGAACCGCGCCGCCCAGCAGCAGCAGCCGGCCGAGCAGGGTCGTGCGCAAGGCCGCATGGGTGGGCTCAGCCGCATGCTCGAACGCATCTCGGGTCATGGCGAACAGGCCGACAAGCCGGCGCCCTCGACCATCGCCGAGCGCGTGAACGAACGGGTCGCGGCGCGCAACCGCAGCGGATTCGATGCCGGTTTCGACGATCTGGCCAGCCCCGACCGAGCCGGCGACAATGTCGAGATCCCGGCATTCCTGCGCCGCCAGGCGAATTGAGCCGATCACAAGATTCCGGCGACGGATTGAGAGGGGACCGCTTTGGCGGTCCTTTTCCATTTTGAAATCATATGGTTACGGATGGAGGCCGGGTAGGGGACGGAACCCCCGGCCGATTGTTTCACCCCGTTACAAAAGGTTATTTGAGCAATCGGCAGGGGATGCCTAACTGAACTTCACGGCTGGCGGGAAGTCCCGTCGCCAAGGTTGTTCACAGGAATCGGCAGGCAAGACCATGCAGACCACCATCGCTCAGAAAGCCCAGTTCCGCGGCGTCGGGCTGCATTCGGGTGCGGCCGTCCGGCTGACGATCCTGCCGGCTCCGGCGGATCACGGCATCGTCTTCGTGCGCACCGATCTGGACCGCGCCCGCATTCCGGCGAACTGGGACCACGTCACCCCCTCGCAGCTTTGCACCTTGCTGGACAACGGCCGGGGCGCCACCGTCTCGACGGTCGAGCATGTGATGGCGGCGCTGTCGGGAACCGGCATCAACAATGCCGTGGTCGAGGTGAACGGGCCGGAAGTCCCGATTCTCGACGGTTCCTCGGCGCCCTTCGTGCAGGGCATTCTGGAGGCCGGCCTGCGCCAGCAGCACGCCCCCCTGCGCGCGATCCGCGTCCTGCGCGAGGTCGAGGTGCAGCAGGGCGAGGCTTTTGCCCGCCTGTCGCCCGCCGATCACCTGGAGATCCATTTCGACATCGACTTCGTGGATGCGGCGATCGGCCACCAGGAAAAGCGCCTCGACATGGCGAATGGCAGCTTCGTGCATGAGCTGATGGACAGCCGCACCTTCTGCCGCCAGGCCGACGTGGTGCAGATGCAGCGCAACGGGCTGGCGCTTGGCGGCACCTACCTGAACGCCGTGGTGGTCGATGGCGACAAGGTGCTGTCGCCGGGCGGCCTGCGCCACCGCGACGAGGCCGTGCGCCACAAGATGCTGGATGCGGTGGGCGACCTCGCGCTGGCCGGGGCGCCGCTTCTGGCGCGCTATACCGGCCATCGCGCCGGGCATGCCATGACCAACAAGCTGCTGCGCGCGCTTTTCGCCCAGCCGGATGCCTGGGAATGGGTCACGCTGACCCCGGCGATGGAAAGCCGCCAGCCCGGCGCCGGGGTCATCGCCTCGGCCGCGCGGCTTGCGCCCCGCGCCCGCCAGCTGGCCGTCGCCTGAAGGTGACGGCCGTGCCGCCGCTTTTGCGGTTTTGGCATTTTGCGCAGCCGGATTTTCTGTGCTAGGACGACCGGGCCGCGCGGGCCTTCCGCCCATGCGGCGGCGTGAATTTCTGACGGGCGGGATGGAATGACAGTCATCAGATCGGGTTCCTTGGTCGCGGCTGTGCTGTCGTTGGGCCTTCTGGCAGGGTGCTCCGGCGGTGCGGGGAAGAAGCCCGAATCATTCGAGAATTTCACCGCGGAAGAGATCTACAAGCGCGGCGAATACGAGCTGGAGAATTCCCGCAGGCCCAAGGACGCGGTGCAATACTTCACCGAGGTCGAGCGGCTTTATCCCTATTCCGAATGGGCGAAGCGTGCGCTGATCATGCAGGCCTATTCCTATCACCGCGCCCGCGACTACGAAGAGGCGCGCGGTGCCGCGCAGCGCTTCATCGACACCTATCCGGGCGACGAGGACGCGGCCTATGCGAAATACCTGCTGGCGCTGTCCTATTACGACCAGATCGATGAGATCGGCCGGGACCAGGGCCTGACCTTCCAGGCCCTGCAGTCGCTGCGCGAGGTGATCGAGCAATATCCCGACACGGAATATGCCCGCTCGGCCATCCTGAAGTTCGACCTGGCCTTCGACCATCTCGCCGCCAAGGAGATGGAGATCGGCCGCTACTACCTCAAGCGCGGCCATTACACCGCGGCGATCAACCGTTTCCGCGTCGTGGTCGAGGAGTTCCAGACCACCAGCCACACGCCCGAGGCGCTGATGCGCCTGACCGAGGCCTATCTGGCGCTTGGCCTGAACGACGAGGCGCAGACCGCGGGCGCGATCCTGGGCCACAACTTCCAGTCCTCGCCCTTCTACCAGGATGCCTTCGCCCAGCTGCGCGGCCGTGGCTTGCAGGCCGAAGCGCGCGGCGACAGCTGGCTGACTCGGGTCTATCGCCAGGTCATCCAGGGCAAGTGGCTGTAGCCCGGCGATGCTGCGGCATCTCGACATCCGCGACATGCTGCTGATCGACCGGCTGGAACTGGCGTTCCGGCCGGGCCTGAACGTGCTGACCGGCGAGACCGGGGCGGGAAAGTCGATCCTGCTCGACTGCCTGGGCTTTGTCCTGGGCTGGCGCGGCCGTGCCGATCTGGTGCGCGCGGGGGCCAGCCAGGGCGAGGTGACGGCGGTCTTCGACCTGCCGCCCGGCCATCCCGCCCGCACATTGCTGGACGAAGCGGGCTTTCCGGTTTCCGACGAGCTGATCATCCGCCGGGTGAATGCCGGCGACGGGCGCAAGACCGGCTGGATCAACGACCGCCGCGCCTCGGGCGAGGTGCTGCGCATGCTGTCCGAACTGCTGGTCGAGCTGCATGGCCAGCATGACGACCGCGGCCTTCTGAACCCGCGCGGCCATCGGCTGCTGCTCGATGCCTTTGCCGGCGTGGACCTGGCGCCGACCCGTGCCGCCTGGGCCGCCCGGCGCGCGGCGCGCGCGGCGCTGGAGCGGGCCGAGGCGGCGCTGGCTGCCGCCAGGGGCGAGGAGGAGTTCCTGCGCCATGCGGTAGCCGAACTGGACAAGCTCGATCCGCAACCGGGCGAAGAGGCCGAGCTGGATACCCGCCGGCGGGCCATGCAGGGCGCCGAGCGCATCCGCGAGGACGTGGCGCGGGCCTTGCAGGCGCTGGGGCCCGAGGGGGCCGAGGGCGCGATGCTGGATGCCGCGCGTTGGCTCGACGGTGCCGCCGAGCGGGCCGAGGGCCGGTTGGAGAACCCGGCCGCCGCATTGCAACGGGCGTTGATCGAACTGGGCGAGGCGGTCTCGGGCGTCGAGGCGGCGCTGGAGGCGATGGATTTCGACCCGCGCGACCTGGAGGCGACCGAAGAGCGGCTGTTCGCGCTGCGTGCCCTGGCGCGCAAGCATGACGTGCTGGCCGACGATCTGGCGGGCCTGGCCGACGAGTTGCGGGCGCGGCTTTCTCGGATAGACGCGGGCGAGGGGGATCTGGCGCGCCTGCGCGACGCGGTGGCTGCGGCCGATGCCGCATATGACGCGGCGGCGGCTGCCCTTTCGCAACAGCGCGCCGCGGCTGCCGAGCGGCTCGATGCCGCGATGGCGGCCGAGCTTGCGCCCTTGAAGATGGAGCGGGCGGTTTTCAGAACCCGGCTGTCCGAGGCCGAGCCGGGCCCCGAGGGTCGCGATGCCGCCGCCTTCACCGTCGCCACCAATCCGGGCGCGCCGGCCGGTCCGCTCGACCGCATCGCCTCGGGCGGCGAGTTGTCGCGTTTCCTGCTGGCGCTCAAGGTCTGCCTGGCGCGGGGCAACGATGCGCTGGTGCTGATCTTCGACGAGATCGACCGCGGCGTGGGCGGCGCCACCGCCGATGCGGTGGGCCGGCGCCTTGCCCGGCTGGCCGACGGGGCGCAGGTGCTGGTCGTCACCCACAGTCCGCAGGTCGCGGCGCTTGGCGGGCATCACTTCCGGGTGGCGAAATCGGTGCAGGACGGCATGACCACCTCGCAGGTCACGGCGCTGACCGCCAGCCAGCGCATCGAAGAGATCGCACGCATGCTTTCGGGCGAAGAGATCACGCCCGCCGCGAAAGAGGCGGCGCGCGCCCTGCTGCAGGTCTAGTCCATGATCCGGTCCACCTGCCGGATGATCGACAGCACCTGCGCGCTTTCCGGGTCATAGCGGATCAGCTTGCCGTCGACGATGCCGTAGCGGCTGCCCGAGGGCGCCTCGCTCATGCCGTAGAGGCCGGGGCGCGTCACCTGATGCAGGCGCGCGTTGTCGAGACGATCACCCACCCGCAGCATGGTGGGCGCTTCGGCGGCGGCCGGTTCCGCCGCCTGCCCGGCACTTTGGGCAAGAGTGGCCGGGGCAAGGACGGCGAGCAGCCCGGCGGCGAGAATCAGGCTCTGGCGATTGCGTAACATGGCTCCAGCCTGGCACAGAAAACTTGATCGAGGGTTAAACGCCGCAAACCCCCGATCGGCTCCCTCACGAATGCGAGAAATCAGCCCTGCCGGTGCCGAGCCTCGAATCTGGGCAGCATGGCCGAGAAATCGCGGCCCTTTCCGTCCTCTTCCTCGACGAAGCGGGCATAGAGCGCGGCGGCCAGTTCGCCCATCGGCGTGTCGGCATCCGCGGCCTCGGCGGCCTGCTGGGATAGGCGCAGATCCTTGAGCATCAGCTCGGCGGCGAAGCCCGGCTTGTAGCCGTTGTCGGCAGGCGACGCCGGCCCCACCCCCGGCGCAGGGCAATAGGCGTTCATCGACCAGCTGTAGCCCGAGGAGGTCGATACCACGTCGAACATCCTCGCGCGGTCCAGCCCCAGCTTGTCGGCCAGCGCAAAGGCTTCGCAGGTGGCGATCATGGTCACGCCCAGGATCATGTTGTTGCAGATCTTGGCGGCCTGGCCGGCGCCCGCCTCGCCGCAATGCACCGCCTTCTGGCCCATGATGTCGAAGAGCGGCTTCACCTTGTCGAAAGCCTCGGCCGAGCCGCCGACCATGAAGGTCAGCGTGCCGGCGGTGGCACCGCCGACCCCGCCCGAGACCGGCGCGTCCAGCGCGCCCAGGCCCGCCGCCTGCGCCTGCCCGGCCACCGCGCGGGCGCTTTCCACGTCCACCGTCGAGCAATCGCAGAACACCGCGCCCGCGGCCATGGCCGGGACGATCTCATCCGCGACCGCGCGCAGGATGGCGCCGTTCGGCAGCATGGTGATCACCACCTCGGCGCCCGCGGCAGCCTCGGCGGCGCTGGCGGCCTTGACGACGCCCTCGGGCATCGGCGCGGCCAGGTCGAAGCCCGCGACCTTGTGCCCCGCCTTGGCCAGATTGGCCGCCATCGGGCCGCCCATATTGCCCAAGCCGATGAATCCGATCTTCATTTGCCGTTCTCCCATTCGATTTCGTCCTCGCCCAGCGGCGCCAGCATCGCCTCGACATGCGCCGGGCTGGCATCGGCCGACCATTGCGGGTTGCGATCCTTGTCGATGATCTGCGCCCGCACGCCTTCCAGGAAATCGCTCTCGGCCGTGGCGCGGGCGGTAAAGCGCAGCTCTCGCGCCAGGCTGTCGCGCAGGCTGGCATCGCCGCGCGCGGCACGCACCAGCGCCAGCGTAGCCGCCATCGACAGGGGCGAGTTGCGGCGCAGCGGCTTCAGCGCCGCCTCGTCGCCCGCCGCCTCCAGCGCGGCGACGATCTCGGCCACGGTATGGCCGCCGAAGGCCGAAAGGTCGCGGCCCTCCAGCGGCGCCTCGGGGCGGGGGTGGGGCGCGAGCGCCGCCACGTCGCCGGTCTCGGCCAGCCGCTCGATCAGCGCCGGCCATTCCGCCTCGGGGATATAGCTGTCCGCAAAGCCGGTGAAGATCGCGTCGCCGGCGCCGATCCGCGCGCCGGTCAGGCCCAGGTATTCGCCGCAGCGGCCGGGCGCATGGCCCAGAAGCCAGCTGCCGCCCACGTCCGGGATCAGGCCGATGCCGGTTTCGGGCATGGCGATCTGGGTGCTGTCGCCGACGATGCGGTGGCTGGCATGGCCGCCGACGCCGACGCCGCCGCCCATCACGAAGCCCTGCATGAAGGCGACGATGGGCTTGGGATATTCGGCGATCCGCGCGTTCATGCGGTATTCGTCGCGGAAGAACTCGCGGCCGACCCGGTGGTCGCCTTCCAGCCCGGCGCGATAGACGGCGGCGATGTCGCCGCCCGAGCAGAAGGCGCGCTCGCCCTCGGCATCGATGACGACCAGCGCCACCTCGGGATCGTCGCGCCACTCTTGCAGCGCCGCGTCGATGGCCAGCGCCATCTCGTGGCTCAGCGCGTTCAGCGCCTGCGGGCGGTTGAAGGTCAGGCGCCCGGCGCGGCGGTCCTTGCGGATGATCATCTCGGCCATTCAGTCACGCTCCGCCAGCAGGGCGCGGCCGACGATCAGCCGCATGATTTCATTGGTGCCTTCCAGGATCTGGTGCACGCGCAGGTCGCGCACGATCTTTTCGATCCCGTAATCGGCAAGATAGCCGTAACCGCCATGCAATTGCAGGCACTGATTGGCGACCTCGAAGGCGCGGTCGGTCACATGCAGCTTGGCCATGGCGCAGAACTTGCTGGCGTCGCGGTCGCCCCGGTCCAGCTTCCACGCCGCCTGGCGCAGGAAGATGCGCGAGGATTGCAGCGCCGTCTCCATCTCGGCCAGACGGAATTGCAGCGCCTGGAACTGGTCCAGCGTCTGGCCAAAGGCGCGACGCTCGCCCATGTAGCGCAGCGTCGCGTCCAGCGCCGCCTGTGCGCCGCCAAGCGCACCGGCCGAGATGTTCAGCCGCCCGCCGTCCAGGCCGGCCATGGCATAGGCAAAGCCCCGGCCTTCCTCGCCGATCAGGTTCTCCTCGGGGATGACGCAATCGTCGAACTGCAGCTGGGCGGTCGGCTGCGCCTTCCAGCCCATCTTGTGCTCGAGCGCGCCGAAGCTGAGGCCGGGCGTGCCGGCCTCGACCACCATGGTCGAGATGCCGCGCGGCCCGTCCTGCCCGGTGCGGACCATGACCAGATAGCAATCCGAATAGCTGCCGCCCGAGATGAAGGCCTTGGTGCCGTTCAGCTTCCAGCCGCCCTCGACCCGCTCGGCCCGCGTGCGCAGCGCGGCGGCGTCCGAGCCCGAGCCCGGCTCGGTCAGGCAATAGGAGAACACCTTTTCCATGCTGCACAGGCCGGGCAGCCAGCGCGCCTTGTTCGCGTCGGTGCCGAACTTGTCGATCATGCCGCCGCACATGTTGTGGATCGACAGGAACGAGCCGACCGAGGGGCAGGCCATGGCCAGCGCCTCGAAGACCAGCGTTGCGTCCAGGCGCGAAAGCCCGGTGCCGCCGTGTTCCTCGCCGACATAGACGCCGCCGAAACCCAGCTCGGCGGCCTTTTGCCACAGTTCGCGCGGAATGGTGCCCGCCTCTTCCCAGGCGCGGGCTTGGGGCGCGATCTCCGCCGTCCCGAAATCCCGGGCCAGATCGAATATCGCCTGCTGCTCTTCGCTCAGCGCGAAATCCATGTGCTCCCCCTCATGTCTTTCGTGATGATGTATCTTGCCGGTCATGGCCGGGAAATGTTGCGCAAGTTTTGCAGGCTTGCGCGGAAAAGGGCGGGGGCGTCTCCGCCCCCGCCCGAAAGTCGCTTAGTCCATGGCCTTGAAGTTCAGCGCCACGCCGTCCTTGATGCCCGAGAACCAGCGGGCGGTGACGGTCTTGGTCTTGGTGTAGAAGCGGAAGGCGTCCGGGCCGTATTGGTTCAGGTCGCCGAAGGCCGACTTCTTCCAGCCGCCGAAGGTGTAGTAGCTCAGCGGCACCGGGATCGGGAAGTTGATGCCGACCATGCCCACGTTCACCCGGCTGGCGAAGTCGCGCGCCGTGTCGCCGTCGGCGGTATAGATCGCCGTGCCGTTGCCATAGTCGTTGTCCATGACCAGGTTCAGCGCATCCTCGTAGCTTTGCGCCCGCACGGTCGAGAGCACCGGGCCGAAGATCTCTTCCTTGTAGATCTCCATGTCGCGGGTCACGTTGTCGAAAAGCGACGGGCCGCAGAAGAAGCCGTTCTCATAGCCCTGGATCTTCAGCCCGCGGCCGTCCACGACCAGCTTGGCGCCCTGTTCCACGCCGGAATCGATCAGGCGGTTGATGCGCTCCTGCGCGGCCTTGGTGATGACCGGGCCGAAATCCACGTCCTCGCCGGCGGTATAGGGGCCGACCTTCAGCTTTTCGATCTTGGGGATCAGGCGTTCGATCAGCGCGTCGGCAGTCTTGTCGCCGACCGGCACCGCGACCGAGATCGCCATGCAGCGTTCGCCCGCCGCGCCGAAGCCGGCGCCGACCAGCGCGTCCGCCGCCTTGTCCAGGTCGGCATCGGGCATGATCAGCATGTGGTTCTTGGCGCCGCCGAAGCATTGCGCGCGCTTGCCGTTGGCGGCGGCGCGGCCATAGATGTATTGCGCGATCGGGGTCGAGCCCACGAAGCCCACGGCCTGCACGGTCGGGTGGTCCAGGATCGCGTCCACGATCTCCTTGTCGCCGTTGACGACCTGCAGCACGCCGTCGGGCAGCCCGGCCTCTTGTGCCAGTTTCGCCAGCATGATCGAGGTCGAGGGCACGCGCTCGGACGGCTTCAGGATCATCGCGTTGCCCGAAGCCAGCGCCGGACCCATCTTCCACAGCGGGATCATCGCCGGGAAGTTGAAGGGGGTGATGCCCGCGACCACGCCCAGCGGCTGGCGCATCGAGTAAAGGTCGATGCCGGGGCCGCCATTGTCGGTGAACTCGCCCTTGAGCAGCGCCGGCGCGCCCATGCAGACCTCGATCACCTCAAGGCCGCGCTGCACGTCGCCGCGCGCATCGGGCAGGGTCTTGCCATGCTCGCGCGAGACCAGCTCGGCCAGCTTGTCCATGTTGTCGTTGATGAGCTGGCCGAATTTCATCATCACCCGCGCGCGGCGCTGCGGGTTGGTGGCGGCCCAGGCGACCTGCGCCTTTTCGGCGCTGCGCACGGCGGCGTCCAGCTCGGCCGGGGTGGCCAGCGGCAGGCGGGCGATCACTTCGCCGGTCGCCGGGTTCATGACATCGCTGAAGCGGCCCGAGGTGCCCTTGACCTCTTTGCCGTCGATCCAGTGCGAAAGTTCTTCCATGGGTGCCTCCCGAGGGTTTCACGGTTCGGGCGGATCATAGACTTGCAGCATTGCCGGAAAAAGAGGAAGTCTGGCAAAAGGGTTTTGCATTTCTGCAAAGGTGGCCGGCATGGACTGGGACGACCTGCGCATCTTTCTGGCCGTGGCGCGCGCCGACAGCCTGTCGGGGGCCGGTCGCCGGCTGGGCATCGACGCCTCGACGGTGGGCCGGCGGGTGGCGCGGCTGGAAGGCGCGCTGGGGGCCAAGCTTTTCGTCAAGACGCCGCAGGGCTATGCGCTGGCGCCCGAGGGCGAGCGGCTGCTTCCCCATGCCGAGGCGGTCGAGGCGGCGCTGAGCGGTGCCGAAGAGGCGCTGAGCGGGCCGGGCGACCTGACGGGACAGCTGCGCATCGGCGCGCCGGACGGCTGCGCGAACTATCTTTTGCCGCAGGTCTGCGCGCGCCTTTCCGAGGCGCATCCGCAGCTGGAGATCCAGATCGTCGCGCTGCCGCGGGTCTTCAACCTGTCCAAGCGCGAGGCGGACATGGCCATCGCCGTTTCGCAGCCGCAGGCGGGGCGGCTGGTGGTGCAGCGGCTGACCGACTATCAGCTGCACCTGGCGGCGCATGAGGATTACCTGCGCGCCCATCCGCCGATCCGCTCGCGCGAGGATCTGCGCGGTCATCGCATGATCGGCTATATCGCCGACATGATCTTCGACCGCGAACTGGATTACCTGACCGAGACGGGCGCGGAATGGGCGGCGCTGACCTCGAACTCGGTCTCGGTGCAGATGCAGGCGATCCGGGTGGGGGCGGGGCTGGGCATCGTGCACGACTTTGCGATTCCCTTCTGCCCCGGCGTGCGGCGGGTTCTGGCAGACCAGATTTCGCTCAGGCGCAGCTTCTGGCTGATCCGGCACGCCGACGACCGCCGCTCGCAGCGGATGAACCGGCTGGCGGATGCGCTGGCGCAGGGCCTCCGGGCCGAGGTGGCGCGGCTTCAGGCGCTTGTCGTCCCTTGATCGCTGCACTGCGACATCGGGCTTGACGCAAGCGCGGGTTGAGGTGACGCTGGGCGCCAGGACAGCCTTCGCCAGCCTGAGGAGGAATAGCAATGCTCGTCAACCAGATCCTTTCGATGAAAGCCAGCGGCGAGATTTTCACCGTCGCCCCGGGCGCCAGCGTGGCCGATGCCGCCAAGCTGCTCTCGGAAAAGCGCATCGGTGCGATCGTGGTCTCCGAGGATGGCAAGGTTCCGCTGGGCATCCTGTCCGAACGCGACATCGTGCGCGAACTGGGCCGGCGCGGCGCCGATGTGCTTGGCCTGCCGATCACCGAACTGATGACCCACAAGCTTGCGACCTGCACCACGGGCGAGGATGCGCTGGTGATTCTGGACCGCATGACCCAGGGCCGTTTCCGCCACCTGCCGGTGGTGGACGAGGCGGGTGCGATGGTGGGGCTGATCTCGATCGGCGATGCGGTCTCGGCCCGGCTCAAGGAGCTTGCGGCCGAGAAAGAGGCCCTGACCGGCATGATCATGGGCAATTGAGCCGGCGCCTTCCCGCCCGTCCCGCGAATCGCCGGATGGGCGCATGGCCTTGCATTCCTTGGCGAAACCCTGTTTGACTGTCGGCATTCGGCGAGGAGAAGGCAATCCCATGCGCATCGGGCTTTACCCAGGCACCTTCGATCCCATCACTCTGGGTCATCAGGACATCATCCAGCGCGCGCTGGAGCTGGTGGACCGGCTGGTGATCGGCGTCGCCATCAACCGCGACAAGAGCCCGCTGTTCGCGCTTGAGGATCGCGTCGCCATGGTGCGCGAGGAATGCGACCGGATCGTCGCCAAGCGCGGCGGCGAGATCGTCGTCCACCCGTTCGAGAACCTGCTGATCGATTGCGCCCGCGATGTCGGCGCCACGGTCATCGTGCGCGGGCTGCGGGCGGTGGCGGATTTCGAATACGAATTCCAGATGGTCGGCATGAACCGGGCCATGGACGACAGCATCGAGACGGTATTCCTGATGGCCGATGCCCGCCGCCAGGCCATCGCCTCGAAGCTGGTCAAGGAGATCGCGCGGCTGGGCGGGGACGTCTCGAAATTCGTCTCGCCCACCGTCAGGGATGCGCTGGTCGGCCGTTTCGCGCGCTGAGGCTGTTTCTTTACCATCGGCCTGCTAACCTTTGTCCCATCGACGGAGGAACAGATGGTCGTGACCGATTCGGACCCCAAACCCATTCCCACCCCGATTCCCGATCCCGAGCGGGAGCCGCTGCCCGACCCCTTGCCCGATCCGGGCCCGGACGAGATCCCGCTGCCGGCGGTGATCGGCCTTGACGCCATTCCGGCGGTGCTGGCGGCGGGCTGGCGGGATTTTCGCCGCGCCCCCGCCTTTGGCCTGCTGTTCGCGGCCTTCTATGTCATGGGTGGGCTGGTGCTGACGGCGGTCGCAACGGCTGCGGGGCAGGAATGGTGGTTGATGCCCTTCGTCGTCGGCTTTCCGCTGATCGCGCCCTTTGCCGCCGTCGGTCTTTACGAGGTCAGCCGGCGCATCGAATCGGACCGGCCGCTGATCTGGCGTGAGGTGCTGGCCGTCGTCATCGCGCAAAAGGACCGGCAGGTGCCGTCGATGGCCATGGTCATCCTGCTGATGTTCATGTTCTGGGTGTTTGTCGCCCATACCATCTTTGCACTGTTTATGGGCGTTTCGGCGCTGACCAACATCACCTCCTCGCCCGAGGTGCTGTTGCAGGGCCGCGGCCTGGTCATGCTGGTGGCAGGGACGGCGATCGGTGCGGGCTTTGCGGCGCTGCTGTTCTCGATCACCGTGGTCGGGCTGCCGCTGATCCTGGACCGCGAGGTGGACCTGATCTCGGCCATCATCGCCAGCTTTCAGGCGGTCGGGGCCAATCTGCCGGTCATGCTGTCCTGGGCGCTGGTGATCGCCACGTTGCTGTTTGCCGGCATCGTGCCGCTGTTCCTGGGGCTGTTCATCGTGCTGCCGGTGCTGGGCCATGCCAGCTGGCACATGTATCGCCTGCTGATGCCGGACGCCGAGCCGATGTCATGAAAAAGGGCGGCACAAGGGCCGCCCGTCCTGCCGGATGATCCTGCGATCACTCGGCCGCGTCGGCCTCGCGCGCGGTGGGGGGCGCCAGCTTCTTGGTGACGCCATTGGCCAGCGGATCTTCCTGGCGCTGGACCGAGCCTTCGAAATGGGCGCCGGATTCGATGGCGATGGTCTTGTGGATGATGTCGCCCTCGACGCGGGCAGTGGCGGTCAGGCGGACCTTCAGGCCACGGACGCGGCCGACGACGCGGCCGTTCACCACCACCTCCTCGGCGACGATCTCGCCGCGGATGGTGGCGCTTTCGCCGACGACCAGCTGATGGGCGCGGATGTCGCCCTCGACCGTGCCTTCGATCTGGATATCGCCCTGGGTCTGGATATTGCCGGTGACGGTCAGGTCCGAGGACAGGACCGAAGGCGTGGTGCGCGCCCGCGGCGCGGCTGCCGGAATGTCGTAACTCGTGTCGAGGCTGCGCGCGGGTTCGGGCTCGGGGGTCGGCTGGGTGCGGGGGCCAGGTTCGGTGACACGGGTCTTAGAAAACATTTTGGGCTGCCTTGATGAAGCTCATGGGATTCACGGCACGGCCGTTCACGCGGACTTCGTAATGAAGATGCGAGCCGGTCGATCTGCCGGTATTGCCCATATCACCGATCTGGCTGCCGCGCGATACCTTTTGGCCGGCCTTCACGCGAATCTTGGACAGGTGGCCATAGCGGGTTTCGGTGCCCAGCTCGTGCTGGATCTTGATCAGGTTGCCATAGCCGCGCTGCCAGCCGGCAAAGATTACCGTGCCCTCGCCCGTGGCATAGACCGGCGTGCCGACCGGGGCGGCCATGTCGATGCCCTCATGCGCGCGGCCCCAGCGCCGGCCGAAGGGCGAGGTATAGCGGAAAGCCGACTTCACCGGCATGGCCAGCGGCATCTTCTCGATGGCGATGCGATAGCTGTTCACCTGGTCCAGCGTGATCAGGATCTCGTTGGCCTTGGCCTCGCCCTGGCTGATCTCGGCATTGCCGCTGGAGGAATAGCTGACCGGGTTCAGCGGCCCGCCCTGGCCGGAATAGCCGCGGCGCACGGTCTTGAGGATCTCGTCCGGGTTCATGCCGACGGCGCGGAACATGTCGTCCAGCGGCTTGACCGAGACCGAGACGGCATCTTCGAGCTGCGCCAGGATTTCGTCGTTGCGCGCGACGATCTGGTCGCGCTCCAGCGTGACGGCGTCGGCAAGGCGCTTGGCGTCCTCGGCCTGCTGCACTGCCTCGATGCGCTGGCTGGCCGCCTGCTTCAGCTCGCCCGACAGGATGTCCAGCGCGGCTTGCAGTTCGGCGGTGCGGACGGGGGCGGCCTCGCCATCGGCGGCGGCCAGGGCCTCGGCCTGGTGCTGGGCCCTCACGACATCCTGCAGGCTGGCCTGCACCGCGCCCAGGCCGGTTTCCAGTTCGCGCCGCTGCGCTTCGGATTCCAGCAGCAGCGACTGCATGCGCGACACCTGGTCCAGCGCGACGGCAAAGCGGTTCTGCGCGGCCGCGGCCTCGGCGGCGCGGCGGTCGCGTTCGGCGGACAGGTCGGTCAGCCGCGCTTCGAAGGCGCTTTGCGCCAGCCGCGCCTCGTCGCGGGCCGAGCCGGCGCTGATCGCGTCGATGACCAGGATCGAGCTGGCGATGATCGACCAGCCGAAAACCAGTGCGATCCCGCCAAGGCCAAGAAGCTGCGTGGCCGGACGCAGCCGCAGGAAGCGGGTCGTTTTGTCCGATTTCAGGAAGAGGCGCTGCTCTGGCAGCCAGCGCTCAAGCACCGAATTCAGGCTATGAGTGATGCGCAATGTCCCGGGTCCATATTGTTTCGGCCGACCTGCCGGGCAGAGGCGGTCATGGCTGCGCACGGATAAATCCGACCTGTGCTCAAAGCGCAACAGCGGTGGGGCCTCTGCACATCCCTTGGGCGGATTGACGCCGATCCATGCCCAGGCGGCGGGTGGATATCCGCCGGTGGCAAGGGCAATCGGCAATGCAACCCAAGATTGATCTCGGGAATAATCCAGGCAAATGGCTGAAATGGAAAGTATAATTTGTCAGCACGATTGCCCGGATCGCTTTCGGCCGGCCACAGCGCCCATTTGTCGCAGACTGGGGAGTTTGCCACGCAAATGGGCAGGGTGCCCTGATCCCGGTGCCGGGCCGGGCGATTCCCTTGCGGTTTTCGCGGCCGGCGCAGGAACCGTGCGGCGGTTCGGGGCGTTTGCGGCCGTTTCAGGCGATCTCATAGGGCAGCGGCCCGGGCCGATCCGGGGGGATGCGGATATGGCGGTCCACGGGGGGCACGGAACGCTGATGGCAGTTCGGCCGGGGGCAGATCCGGCAAGAGACGCCGATCGGCTCGAACAGCTGCGGATTGCCGATATCCAGCCCGTCGGCATAGACCACCTCGCGGGCATGGCTGATCTCGCAGCCCAGCCCGATGGCGAAGCGGCGCACCGGGGCGCCGAAGGCGCCCGCGGGTTTCGATACGTCCCGCGCCAGCAGCAGGTAACGCTTGCCGTCCGGCGTCTCGGCCAGTTGCCGCAGGAAGCGGCCGGGCGTCTCGAAGGCCTGATGCACGTTCCACAGCGGGCAGGCGCCGCCGAAACGGGCGAATTGCATCCGCGTGGCGGAGTGGCGCTTGGTGATCGTGCCCGCCTGATCGACGCGGACGAAAAAGAACGGCACGCCCCGGTCGCCGCCGCGTTGCAGGGTCGAGAGCCGATGCGCGACCTGTTCCAGCGAGGCGTGGAACAGATGCGCCAGCCGTTCCAGGTCGTGCCGTTCGGTCCGGGCGGTGGCAAGAAACTGGGCATAGGGCATCATCGCCGCGCCGGCGAAATAGTTCGCCAGCCCCAGTCGCGCGATGTCGCGGGCCGAGGCGCTGCGGAACCGCGCAAGCTCCAGCGTCGCTTCCAGAAGGTCGCCGCGCGTTTCCAGCGCCAGCAGATGCAACAGCTGGAAGGCTTGCGTCGCGGGCTCGGCCGCCGCGTTCAGCGTGATGCGCTTGCCCTCGCGCAGATAGACCGGGCCGCTGCCCAACTCGGCCATGACCACCTCGATGCCGCGCTCGGCCAGCGCGGCGATGGCGCGGTCCAGCGGGCGCAGGTCGGGACGCGAACGGGCGAAATGCTCGGCGGCGCGGTCCACGGCGTCGATATAGTTGTCGCAGTAATGGAAGAAGTCCCGCACCTCTTCCCAGGGCGAGGGCGTGGCATTCTGCGCCCCGGCGCCAAGCGCCTCGTCCAGCGCGGCCAGCCGCTCCTGCCCCTCGCGATGGGCGCGATAGAGGTCCAGGAAGGCGCGGGCCAGCGCCGGCGCATTGGTCGCGGCCAGCCGCAGGTCGGCGCGCGGCGGCGTGGCGTCGAACAGCGGATCGGCCAGCGCCTCGGCCATGTCCATCACCATGCGCTCGGCATCGCCCACCGCCATGGCACCCAGATCGACCGAGAATTCCGAGGCGAGCCGCAGCAGCACCCCGGCCGAGACCGGGCGGTGGTTGTTCTCCATCTGCGAAAGATAGGGCAGCGAAACGCCCAGCCGGTCGGCGAAGGCGCGCTGGGTCAGCCCGGCGCGGGCACGCGTCTCGCGCAGCGCGACGCCGGCATAGATCTTCTGGGTGGCCATCTGACCTCCTGGCTTTGCAAAGACAGGGATACGCTTTGCAAATGCCTTGCCGCAAGAGGGATCAGCCGCGGTTGATGACCTGCCTTTCGCGGATCATGACCCACAGGATGAAGCCGATCGAGGCGACGGCCGACCCCGCCATGATGACCAGCAGCGGCGAGGCGCCGGTATCGTCGTGCAGCAGCGCGCCGGCCAGCGCGGCCAGGCCCGCGCCGCCCGCCACCGCCATGGCGCCGCCCAGCCCGCTGGCGGTGCCGGCCAGTTCGGGGCGCACGCTCATCATCCCGGCATTGGCGTTGGGCAGGAGCATGCCGTTGCCCAGCCCCATCAGCCCGACCGAGCCGAAAAAGACCAGCGGTGTCAGCCCGCCCATCAGGTCGACCACCAGCGCCAGCACCAGGAAGACCGAGCAGATCAGCGCTCCCGACAGGATCATCCGGTTCATGCCGATCCGGGTCGAGAACCGGGCCGAAAGGTAATTCCCCAGCGCATAGCCGATCGAGGGGCCGGCGAACCAGTAGCCGACCTCGGCCGGCGACAGGTGCAGCACCACCTGGCCGACAAAGGGCGCGCCGCCCAGATAGGCGTAGAACGATCCGGCGCTGAGCGTCGCAGCCAGCGCATAGCCCCAGAACCGCTGCGAACGGGCCAGGACCGGATAGGTCGCGACCTGCTGGCGCAGCGGCACGCCGCCGCCGCGCGCCGTCTCGGTCAGGTCGAAGGCGCACAGCGTCATGACCGCCAGCCCGGCCAGCCCCATGGCGACGAAGCTGGCCCGCCAGCCCAGCGTCTCGTCCAGAACGCCGCCCAGGGTGGGCGCGACCATCGGCACCAGCGACATGCCCATGGTGACATAGCCGATCATGCTGGCCGCCTGTTCGGCCGGCACGATGTCGCGTACCACGGCACGGCTGATGACGAAGCCGGTCGTCACCACCGCCTGGATCAGGCGGAAAAGCATGAACCAACCGGCATCCGTGGCCAGCAGCGCCCCAAGGGTCGCCAGCAGGAAGATCGCAAACGATCCCAGCACCACCGGCCGGCGCCCGAAACGGTCGCTGATCGGGCCGCAAAGCAGTTGCAGGACCGCGCTGACCGCCAGGAAGGCCGAGACGGACAGCTGCATGAAGCCGTATTCCACGCCGAAATCCCGCGCCATGGCCGGCAGCGAGGGCAGGAAGATATTCATCGAAAGCGCCCCGGCGGCCGAGATCGAAACCAGCGTCAGGATGCTTGGACGGCGGGGAGTGGAGGGGGTCGCGCTGCTCATGCCCGCACCTTTGCCCGGCCGGCGGGCGAAGGCAATCGCCTGTTTACGCGGCACTGTTTCGCGTCAATGCGCAGTGCTGCCGGAATTGTGGAAGATCAGGAAGGCGCCGAAGCAGATGCAGGCAAAGCCGGCCGCCACGTTCCAGGTCAGCTTCTCGCCCAGCCAGGCCCAGGAGAACAGCACGAAGACTGAGAGGCTGATCACCTCCTGGATGGTCTTGAGTTGCGCGGCGTTGAAATGCCCGTAGCCGCTGCGGTTCGCCGGCACCTGCAACACGTATTCGAAGAAGGCGATGCCCCAGCTGACCAGGATGACCAGCAGCAGCGGCGCGGCCTTGAACTTCAGATGCCCGTACCAGGCGACGGTCATGAACAGGTTCGACAGGATCAGCAGGCCGATGGTGACGAAAGGCACCGGCAGGTTCATTCGGCAGGATCCCAGCTGCGGTGTTTTTCCAGGTTTCCGAAGCGGGTGAAGCGGCCCTCGAAGGACAGCTCGACCGTGCCGATGGGGCCGTGGCGCTGCTTGCCGATGATGACCTCGGCCTTGCCGTGGCAGGATTCCATGACCTGCTGCCAGGTGGCCATCTTGTCGAGGTCGTGGTCGGCGGGCTTCTCGCGCTCGCGGTAATATTCCTCGCGGAAGACGAACATCACGATATCGGCGTCCTGCTCGATGCTGCCGGATTCGCGCAGGTCGGAAAGCTGCGGGCGCTTGTCCTCGCGCGCCTCGACCTGGCGCGACAGCTGCGACAGGGCGATGACGGGGATGTCCAGTTCCTTAGCGACGGCCTTGAGGCCCTGGGTGATCTCGCTGACCTCGTTGACGCGGCTGTCCTTGGCCGAGGCTGCGCGCAACAGTTGAAGATAGTCCACGATCAGCAGGTCCAGCCCCATGGTGCGCTTGAGCTTGCGGGCCCGCGCGGCCAGTTGGTTGATCGGCAGTGCCGGCGTGTCGTCGATGTAAAGCGGGCAGTTCTGCAAGTCGTGCGCGGCCTTGACGAAGCGGCGGAACTCGTCCTCGGTCATGTCGCCGCGGCGGATCGCCTCGCTGGGAACCTCGGCGGCTTCGGACAGGATGCGCGCGGCCAGCTGCTCTGCCGACATCTCCAGGCTGAAGAAGCCGACGACGCCGCCCGCCACCGTACCATGGCTGCCGTCGGGCAATTCGCCCAGCTTGTGCGACTTGGCGACGTTGAAGGCGATGTTGGTCGCCAGCGAGGTCTTGCCCATCGAGGGCCGGCCGGCCAGGATGATCAGGTCCGATCGGTTCAACCCGCCCATCTTGCCGTCGAGGTCGACCAGCCCGGTCGAGACGCCCGACAGCCCGCCGCCCCGGCTGAAGGCGGCATTGGCGGCGTTCAGGGCCCCGGTGACGGCGGCAAGGAAACTCTGGAACCCGCGTTCGGCCACGCCCTGCTCGCCGAGCTTGTAGAGGACCTGCTCGGCTTCCTTGATCTGCTCCTCGGCGGAATCGCTGACCGAGACGGTCGAGGCACGCGCGGCGATGTCCTGGCCCAGCCCGATCAACTCGCGGCGCAGGGCGAATTCGCGGATCATCTGCGCATAGTCGCGTGCGGCATGGGACGAGATCGCCGCCCCCGCCAGCCGCGCCAGATAGGCCGGGCCGCCCAATTCCTTGAGCCCGGCGTCGTGCTCCATGAAGGCCTTGATCGTCACGGGGCTTGCCAGCGCGTTCCTGGCGATGCGCTCGGCGCAGATCTCGTAGATGCGTCGATGGACCGGGTCGTAGAAATGCCGCGCCTGGATGATGCGGGAAACGTGGTCGTAGACCTCGTTATTGGTCAGGAGCGCGCCCAGCAACTGCTGCTCGGCCTCGATCGAGAAGGGCACCGCCTGCGCGGCGGCGGCCTCGGCGATCTCGCCGGGCTTCCTGACTTCGACGGCGCGCAACTCGCTCATCCCATGCTCTCCGACGTCCGACTCGGCTGGGGGTCGTTATCCACCTTATGCGCCCCGGGGTCCATCGGGATATGCTGTGGATAAGCTGTGGGCGAATTGCCGCCCCCGCGCCTGTGGCAAGGGCGGCATGGGTATTTGAAAAACGGAAAAGACAAGGTGCGGCACCCGGTCTTTCCGTTTCTTAAATACCCATGCGACCGTGCGGCAGCTCGATGCAGCCGCCGCGGGGATTTCAGGGATGCGCGGCTTGCCAGGCGCGGGGATCGGTCAGGAAGCTTTCGACTTCGGTGAGCGTCGCCTCGTCATAGAAGCCTTGCGCCTTGGCTTCGGCCAGCACGTCCCACCAGGTGCAGAGATAGTGCAGCCGGACGCCATGGTCGGCCAGGCGCTGCGTGGTTTCGGGGAAGATGCCGTAATAGAAGATCACCGCCGTATCGGCGCAGGTCGCGCCGGTCTCGCGGATCGCATCGACGAAGCTCAGCTTCGAGCCGCCGTCGGTGGTCAGGTCCTCGACCAGCAGCACCCGCTGGCCCTCGGTCATGGCGCCTTCGATCCGCGCGTTGCGGCCGTAGCCCTTGGGCTTCTTGCGCACATAGGTCATCGGCAGTTCCAGCCGCTCGGCCACGAAGGCGGCGAAGGGGATGCCCGCCGTCTCGCCGCCGGCGACATTGTCGAAGGCGGCAAAGCCCGCTTCGCGCAGCACGGTCGCCGCCAGGAAATCCATCAGCGTCGAGCGGATGCGCGGAAAGCTGATCAGCTTGCGGCAGTCGATATAGGTCGGTCCCTTCAGCCCCGAGGCATAGGTAAAGGGCTCGGCCGCGTTGAAGTGCACCGCCTTGATCTCCAGCAGCATGCGGGCGGTCAGCCGGGCGATTTCCTCATGCGGAGGGAAGGGCAGGGTCATGCGGGGTCCTCAACGTGCCAGTAGAGCGGGAAGCCGGGGTCGAAGACGGTGACGGTTTCGTCGCCGGCGGCGATATGGGTCGGATATTCGGCGGGCGTGTCGCGCCGGACCAGCCGGATGCGGTCCTGGTTCGGCTCCATGCCGTAGAAGGCGGCGCCGTTGAGCGAGGCGAAGCCTTCGAGCCGGTCGAGCGCGCCTTCCTCCTCGAAGACCTGCGCCAGGATGGACATGGTGTTCGGCGCGGTGAAGCAGCCGGCGCAGCCGCAGGCCGCTTCCTTGGCGCGGTCGGGATGCGGCGCCGAGTCGGTGCCGAGGAAGAAGCGCCCATCGCCCGAGACCGCCGCCTTGCGCAGCGCCAGGCGGTGGGTTTCGCGCTTGGCGACCGGCAGGCAGTAGTAATGCGGCCGGATGCCGCCCGCCAGGATGTGGTTGCGGTTGATGACCAGGTGGTGGGTGGTGATGGTCGCGCCGATATCGTCGTTGGCGGCGACATAATCCACGCCGTCCGACGTGGTGATATGTTCCATCACCACGCGCAAGCCGGGCGTGGCGCGGCGGATCGGGTCCAGCACGCGGTCGATGAACGCCGCCTCGCGGTCGAAGATGTCCACTGCCGGATCAGTCACCTCGCCATGGAAGAGCAGCGGGATGCCGGCTTCGGCCATGGCTTCCAGCACGCCTCGCACCTTGTCGAAGTCGCGCACGCCCGAGGCCGAATTGGTGGTCGCCCCGGCCGGATAAAGCTTGACGGCCGAGATGATTCCCCCGGCATGGGCGGCCACCACATCGGCCGGATCGGTGGTTTCGGTCAGGTAGAGCGTCATCAATGGACGCAACGTCACTTTCGGACCCAGCGCGGCCCGGATCCGGTCGCGATAGGCGGCCGCCTGCGCCCCCGTCACCACGGGCGGCACCAGGTTCGGCATGATGATCGCCCGGCCAAAATGGCCGGAAAATGAAGCCACTGCCTGCAGCATGGCGCCATCGCGCAGGTGCAGGTGCCAGTCGTCGGGGCGTCGGAGCGTCACGGATTTGGTCATGATTTTTCCTGTATACCGGGTGCGGCAGCAAGGCCATAGGGCAAAGATCCGTCCCAGCCGGCCTCTTGGCATTTCGTCGCCATGGGCGCAGCCTCTCTCGCCTGTTGTTCGCGCAAAGGGAATTCGTGTGATGGGTTTCGGAATGATGAACTACTCGGCCATGCAGGCGCCTCTGATGCTGTGGCAGCAGATGGCGCGCATGGCCTGGGAATCGCAGATGGTCATTGCCTTGCGGACGGCGGGCATGATGGGCCTTCTGCGACAGGACGCCGCCGAACCGCAGCGCATGGTGATCGAAAAGGCCGATGCCGCCTCCGAGGCGCTGCATGCCGCGTTGCGCGCGGCCGGGCGGGGCGAGCGGGCCGATCGGGTCATGGCGGCGGCGCTGCGGCCCTATCGCAGGCGCACCCGCGCGAACGTGCGGCGCCTGTCGGGCAAGGACTGAAGGCGCCTGCCGCGGCCCTGGGCCGGATGTGAAAACGCGCCCCCGTTTACCGGGGGCGCGTTTCGCTTTTCACGTCCGAGTCACGGGGCTCAGATCAGCTTGCCCATGGCGACCGCGGTGTCGGACATGCGGTTCGAGAAGCCCCACTCGTTGTCATACCAGGTCAGGATGCGGCAAAGCCGGCCCTCCATCACCTTGGTCTGGTCCATGTGGAAGACCGAGCTGTGCGAATCGTGGTTGAAGTCCGAGGAAACCAGCGGTTCGTCGGTATAGCCCAGGATGCCCTTCAGCGAACCGTTGGCGGCGGTGCGGATCGCTTCGTTGATCTCTTCGACCGAGGTGTCGCGGGCGGCTTCGAAGACCAGGTCCACGACCGAGACGTTCGGGGTCGGCACGCGGATCGCGACGCCGTCCAGCTTGCCCTTGAGCTCCGGCAGCACCAGGCCCACGGCCTTGGCCGCGCCGGTCGAGGTCGGGATCATCGACAGCGCCGCGGCGCGGGCGCGATACAGATCCTTGTGCATGGTGTCCAGCGTCGGCTGGTCGCCGGTATAGCTGTGGATCGTGGTCATGAAGCCGCGGGCGATGCCGATGCTGTCGTTGAGCACCTTGGCGACGGGCGACAGGCAATTGGTTGTGCAGCTGGCGTTCGAGACGACGATGTCGTCCTTGGTCAGCGTGTCGTGGTTCACGCCATAGACGATGGTCTTGTCGGCATTGTCGCCGGGGGCCGAGATCAGCACGCGCTTGGCTCCGGTCGACAGGTGCGGCTGCACCTTTTCCTTGGAGGCGAAGATGCCGGTGCATTCCATGATCACGTCGATGTCGCCCCAGGGCAGTTCGGCCGGGTTGCGGATCGCGGTGACCTTGATCGGGCCGCGGCCGACATCGATAGAGTCGTCGGTCACCTTGACCTCGGCGGGGAAGCGGCCGTGGACCGAATCGTAGCGCAGCAGATGCGCATTGGTCTCGACCGGGCCGAGGTCGTTGATCGCCACGACCTCGATATCATTGCGTCCCGATTCGATGATCGCGCGCAGCACGTTCCGACCGATCCGGCCAAAGCCGTTGATCGCTACCTTTACAGCCATAGGTTTCCTCCGCCGCTGATGATGTTCCGCGCTGCAAATAGCCCGCATCGCCGGGGGAATGCAAATGCCTGAACCCCCTTGGGGCGGAAACTCGACCGAAAGGCCTATGTTAGCGGTGCAATTGCGGCATATCGACGCGGGTGGGCCATCCGGGCGACGGTGCAGGGCCCGGGCCGGGGCATAATTCGCTGCGATGGGTGCCGGATGCGGGCGAATCGCGCAGGCTGTGGGGTCAGCGCCAGAAGCTGAGAAACTCGATCAGGCTGGCGAACTGCTTGCCCAGGAACACCGGCAGGCCCCAATGCAGCACCAGGGCATCCGCCGCGAACAGTCCCAGGATGAAAAGGCCCAGCGTGAGCGCGATCTGATTTGTCATACCGTCCGTCCCGGGGCTGCCTTGCTTGCGTCGCGATGCGCCGTTCCGCCCCTTGCTAGGGCAGAGGCCGGGTCCAGGCAAGGCATTGCGCCTTTCCCCGCCTTGCACGATGCCGCCATGCGCCGTCCTGCTGCGGCGTCCTTGCCGCGCGTCCGTTCCGGTCCTGCGGTGCCGGGTTCGATGGGCCGGGTCCGGGGGGCCGGTTGGCCGCCCTGCCGGATCAGCCGGTCGGGCTTTCCGTTTCCGCCTCCTCTTCCTCGGGTTCCTGCGCGATCAGGAACAGGTCGCCCGCCGCTTCCATGCGGCGGATGGTGATCACCACCTGGTCCATGGCCTCTTCGGCGTCCCGGGTCGAGACCTTGCCCAGTCCCTCCATCTCTTCGCGCATCGATTCGGCCAGGCGGGGCGAGATGCCGCCCAGCAGGAAGTCCACGGTTTCGCGCGACGGGCCGCGGGCGCCGGCCAGCGCCTTGAGCAGCACGGGGTTGTCCACCTCGCGCATAATGCGGGGGATGTCGCGCGCGTCGATGCGGCGGGGGATATGCGCCCAGGTGAAGATGGTCTTGCGCACCTCGCCCGCGAAGACGGCATCGTCGTCGTCCAGCCCGGCCAGCACGCTGTCGCGCATGCCGGAGGGCGAGAAGTTCAGGATCGCACCGACCTTTTCACCCGCCTTGCCCTCCAGCGGCGGTTGCGGAACGGCGGCGGCCGCCTGGATCAATGCCCTGCCGATGCGCCGCAGCGCCTCGGTCCCGATGCCGCCCGTCAGCGACATCGCATAGGCGATCTGGCGGGCGCGTTCCTTTTCGAGCAGGCCGAACACCTCGGCCGCGCGCGGCACCGGCAGTTTCGAGAACATCACCGCCGCGATCTCGATCGCTTCGGTCCTGGCCAGCTCGGCCAGCAGGCCCGGCGCCATGGCCGCGATGCTGTCCCACGGATCGCCGGCGCCGTTCAGCGCCGCCAGGCGCCGCAACTCGTCGGTGGTGTCGGGGGAAAGGTGGCCGTCGAGCAGGTTCAGCGTGCCGTCGATATCGCCCGGAAAGGACAGGCTGATCGCCTCCAGCCGGTCGCAGAATTCGGAGACGATGGCATTGCGCGTCTCGCGGTCGATGACGCCCATCAGCGCCATTTCCTGTGCCAGTTCGGTCTGCAATTCCGGCGGCAGCCGGGCCAGGTCGATGTCCCCGCCCTCGGCCAGCACCAGCCGCACGATCACCGCCGCCTTCTGCCGCGGACTGAGCCCCGCCGTCGCCCCGAGCGCCGGAACACCCATGGATTGCCCCCGATTCCCAACTTTCCGGGGGCAATCTGGCAGGGAAAAGCGAACAGGCGGTTAATGCGCGCCGTTTTCGCCGAAGACCCGGGCGAAAATCGTGCCCACATGCTTGGTGTGATAGCCCAGGTCGAATTTCTCCTCGATCTCGGCGGGCGAAAGCGCGGCCGTCACCTCGGCATCGGCCAGCAGCTCGGTCTTGAAGTCGGCGCCCTGTTCCCAGACCTTCATGGCGTTGCGCTGCACCAGGCGATAGGCGTCCTCGCGGCTGACGCCGGCCTGGGTCAGGGCCAGAAGCACGCGCTGGGACATGACCAGGCCCTTGAACTTGTTCATGTTCTTCAGCATGTTTTCGGGGTAGACCACCAGCTTTTCGATCACGCCCGCCAGGCGGTTCAGGGCGAAGTCCAGGGTGATCGTCGCGTCCGGCGCGATGCCGCGTTCGACCGAGGAATGGCTGATGTCGCGTTCATGCCACAGCGCCACGTTCTCCATCGCCGGGACCACCGCCATGCGCACCAGGCGGGCAAGGCCGGTCAGGTTCTCGGTCAGCACCGGGTTGCGCTTGTGGGGCATGGCCGAGCTGCCCTTCTGGCCGGGGCTGAAATATTCCTCGGCCTCCAGCACTTCGGTGCGCTGCATGTGGCGGATCTCGATGGCGATGTTCTCGATCGAGCTGGCGATGACGCCCAGCGTGGCAAAGAACATCGCGTGGCGGTCGCGCGGGATGACCTGGGTGCTGATCGGCTCGGGGGAGAGGCCCATCTTCGCGCAGACATGTTCCTCGACGCGGGGGTCGATATTGGCGAAGGTGCCGACCGCGCCCGAGATGGCGCCGGTCGCGACCTCGTCGCGGGCGCGTTCCAGCCGTTCGCGGCCGCGCGCCATCTCGGCGTAGAAGCGGGCGAAGGTCAGGCCCATGGTGGTCGGCTCGGCATGGATGCCGTGGCTGCGGCCGATGCGGACGGTGTTCTTGTGCTCGTAGGCGCGTTTCTTCAGCGCGGCCAGCACCTTGTCCATGTCGGCCAGCAGGATGTCGGCGGCCCGCACCAGCTGGACGTTCAGCGTGGTGTCCAGCACGTCCGAGCTGGTCATGCCCTGATGGACGAAGCGCGCCTCTTCGGCACCGATATGCTCGGCCAGATGGGTCAGGAAGGCGATGACGTCGTGCTTGGTCACGGCCTCGATCTCGTCGATGCGGGCGACGTCGAACTCGACGTCCCTGGCCTTCCAGACCGCTTCGGCGTTCTCGCGCGGGATCACGCCCAGGTCGGCCTGGGCGTCGCAGGCATGGGCCTCGATCTCATACCAGATCCGGAACCTGGTCTCGGGCGACCAGATGGCGGTCATTTCGGGGCGGGCATAGCGCGGGATCATCGGGGGCTCCTGTGTTTGCGGGGGTTCTAGTCGCTTGCCTCACGTCCCGCAACCGCGCCGGCATCATCGCGGGGCAGAGGCCCTTGCCGGGCGCGGCATCCGGCAGGCGGATCGCGAGGGAAGGCCCCCTTCGCGCCGAAAGGCCCCGCCCAAAGGAAAAGCCGCCCCGTGGGGCGGCTTTCCCGTGTCACTGTCCCTGCCGTGGATCAGCAGCTGTAATACATCGCGTATTCGATGGGGTGCGGGGTATGCTCGTAGGCATAGACCTCTTCCCATTTCAGCTTGATGTAGCCTTCCAGCTGGTCGCGGGTGAAGACGTCGCCGGCCAGCAGGAAGTCCATGTCCTTCTCCAACTCCTCCAGCGCCTCGCGCAGCGAGCCGCAGACGGTCGGGATCTCGGCCAGTTCCTCGGGGGGCAGGTCGTAGAGGTCCTTGTCCGAGGCCGGGCCCGGGTCGATCTTGTTCTTGATGCCGTCGAGGCCCGCCATCAGCAGCGCGGCAAAGGCCAGGTAGGGGTTCGCGGCCGGATCGGGGAAACGGGCCTCGACGCGCTTGGCCTTCGGCGACTCGGTCCACGGGATCCGCACGCAGCCCGAGCGGTTGCGGGCCGAATAGGCGCGCAGCACCGGGGCCTCGAAGCCGGGGATCAGGCGCTTGTAGCTGTTGGTCGCCGGGTTGGTCAGCGCATTGAGCGCCTTGGCGTGCTTGAGGATGCCGCCGATGAACCACAGCGCCTCTTGCGACAGGTCGGCATATTTGTCGCCGGCGAACAGCGGCTTGCCGTCCTTCCAGATTGACATGTTCACATGCATCCCCGAGCCGTTGTCGCCCTTCATCGGCTTCGGCATGAAGGTCGCGGTCTTGCCATAGGCGGCGGCGACGTTGTGGATGACGTATTTGTATTTCTGGATGTTGTCGGCCTGCTCGACCAGCCCGCCGAAGATCATGCCAAGCTCGTGCTGGGCGGTGGCGACCTCGTGGTGGTGCTTGTCGACCTTGATGCCCATGCGCTTCATGGTCGAGAGCATCTCGCCGCGGATGTCCTGGGCCGCATCGACCGGGTTCACCGGGAAATAGCCGCCCTTGTGGGCCGCGCGATGGGCGAGGTTGCCGTCCTCGTAGACGGTGTCGGTGTTCCAGGCGGCATCGACCGAGTCGATCTCGAAGCCGACCTTCTGCGGCGTCACCGAATAGCGGACGTCGTCAAAGAGGAAGAACTCCGCCTCGGGGCCGAAATAGGAGATGTCGCCGATGCCCGAGGATTTCAGATAGGCCTCGGCCTTCAGCGCGGTGCCGCGCGGGTCGCGGGCATAGGGCTCGCCGGTGTCGGGCTCGACCACGTTGCAATGCACGCAAAGCGTCTTTTCGGCATAGAACGGGTCGATATAGGCCGAGGATGCGTCCGGCATCAGCTTCATGTCGGACTGGTCGATGGATTTCCAGCCGGCGATCGAGGAGCCGTCGAACATGAAGCCTTCCTCGAAGAAGTCCTCGTCCACCAGATCGGCGACCAGCGTCACATGCTGCAGCTTGCCCTTGGGATCGGTGAAGCGGACGTCGACATATTCGACTTCCTCGGCCTTCATCAGATCCAGAACGTCCTTGACTGTCATTGGGATCCTTCCTCCATCAGTCTGCCCGGCGCCGCCGCCGGGCATGGGTCATTGGTTCATGGTGCGGGTGGGCGGGATCAGACCGCGTCGTCGCCGGTCTCGCCGGTGCGGATGCGGATGGCCTGTTCGACCGGCAGGATGAAGATCTTGCCGTCGCCGATCTTCTCGGTGCGCGCGGCCGAGATGATGGCGTCGACGGCGGCTTCGACCAGGTCGTCGGGCAGCACCATCTCGATCTTCACCTTGGGCAGGAAGTCCACCACGTATTCCGCGCCGCGATAAAGCTCGGTATGGCCCTTCTGCCGGCCGAAGCCCTTGACCTCGGTGACCGAGAGGCCCTGGACGCCGACTTCCTGAAGGGCCTCTTTCACATCGTCCAGTTTGAAGGGCTTGATGATGGCTTCGACTTTCTTCATCGCCTGATCCTTCTCTCGCGACTTGCCTGCGACCTGATTGGCGGGTTTGATGATGCGCGTCCATGCGGCTTGATGGGGAAAGCGGCATGCAGACAGCGAATCGCGGGCATGTGCCCGAATATTATGCAGGTTGCCTGAATTATGTGCGATGAAGCGGCCCAGAGGCGCGAAATCCTGACGACTCGGCAGATGCGTGCGGTCGAGGGCGCCGCCATCGGCAGCGGCAGCGTCACCGGGTCGGCGCTGATGGAGCGGGCCGGCGCGGGCGTCCTGTGCGAGATGCTGGCACTGTGGCCCGAGTTCGAGCGGCCGGGGCATGCGGTGATTCTCTGCGGTCCCGGCAACAACGGCGGCGACGGCTATGTGGTGGCGCGACTCCTGGCCGAGCGCGGCTGGCAGGTGCGGCTGGCGGCGCTGGCACCGCCCGCGACGCCCGATGCGCAGGTCGCCGCCGCCTGCTGGCAGGGCGCGGTGGCGGCGCTGTCCGATCTCGGCCCCGAGGATTTCCCGCCCGGCTCGCTCTGCATCGATGCGCTGTTCGGCACCGGGCTGGTGCGGCCGCTGGCGCCCGGCATCGCGGCGCCCCTGCGGCTGGCGGCAGCGCAGGGCTGCCGCATCGTCGCGATCGACATTCTCAGCGGGCTTTGCGCCGACAGCGGCCGGGTTCTCGGCGGGCTCGACCTGCCCCGGGCGGCGCTGACCGTCAGTTTCCAACGCGCCAAGCTGGGTCATGTCCTGGCGCAGGGCGGGGATCTGAGCGGCGTGCTGCGCATCGTCGACATCGGCATCGACGGCTGGATGGCGGCGGCAGGCGAGCCCGGGCGCTTCGCGGGGCCGGTGCCCGCGCTCGCCAAGCGGGCCGGCCATAAATACGACCATGGCCATGCGCTGGTCCTGGGCGGCGGGCCGGGGCAGGGCGGAGCGGCGCGATTGACGGCGCGGGCGGCGCTGCGCATCGGTGCCGGGTTGGTGACGCTGGCCTGTCCGCCCGAAGCGCTGCCGGAAAACGCCGCAAGGCTGGATGCGGTGATGCTGCGCCCCGTCGCCGACCGCGCCGGGCTGGAGCATCTGCTGGAGAATCCGCGCTTCAACGCGCTGGGCCTCGGGCCCGGACTGGGGCTTGACCGGGCGCGGGATCTGGTGCCCGCCGTGCTGGCCTCGGGCCGGGCGGCGCTGCTTGATGCCGATGCGCTGACCGCCTTTGCCGATGCGCCCGAGGCGCTGTTCGCCGCGCTGCATCCGGGGGCGGTGCTGACCCCGCATGGCGGCGAATTCGCCCGGCTGTTTCCCGATCTGGCGCAGCGGCTGGCCGCACCGGCCGAGACGGGCCCGGCCTTTTCGCGGCTGGACGCGGCGCGGCAGGCGGCCGAGCGGGCGGGCTGCGTGGTGCTGCTCAAGGGGCCGGACACGGTGATCGCCGCGCCGGGGGGCGAGGCGCGCGTCGCCGCCGCCGTGGGCGAGGCGCAAGCGCCATGGCTGGCGACGGCGGGCGCGGGCGACGTGCTGTCGGGCATCGTCACCGGGTTGCTGGCGCGCGGCTTCGCGCCGCTGGAGGCCGCCGCGACCGGCGCCTGGCTGCATGCCGAGGCGGCGCGCGATTTCGGCCCCGGCCTGATCGCCGAAGACCTGCCCGAGCGGATTCCGGCGGTGCTGCGGGCTTTGGGCTGCTGAACTTTCCGCTCGCAAGCCGCCGAGGGCTTTGCTAAGAGGGGCGCCGATCCCTCGCCGCCTCGTGGCTGATGCGGATCGGCATGCGGGTGTGGCGAAATTGGCAGACGCACCAGATTTAGGTTCTGGCGCCGCAAGGCGTGGGGGTTCAAGTCCCTCCACCCGCACCATTCAGTAAAACCAAGGGCTTTGACTGAAACGACGCTGCGCGGTCCTAGGGATTCGCGGCGGAAACAGCGATTTCCCAACCGCTCCCCCGTGCCCTCTATTCGTCCCGCCGCGGCGAAGCCCCTTGTGCCCGTGATGGGGCAGCCCGCGGGCAGGGATGCCCGTCCAGCCCGCCCCCGGATCAACCGCCGCGCATGCGCCGCAGGTAGCGGGCAGAAGCGTCCCGCCGACAAGCGCGCCGACCGCCGGGGCGCGTGGCCGGGTTTCCCAGACGTCCCGCTTCGGGTCGGAACAGGGCTGCGGAAAGGGGCCGCAACCAGGAGATGTTCGGTGAATCCCCCGCCCGTTTCGGAATAAATCATTGAATATCAATTGATTGAATGGTGATTTGTGAGGGGCTGTTAACCTATCCTAAAGGGTAGCTGGCCGAAACCGAACAGATCGTTTTAATTGTATCTCATTAAGCAATCTCTATTGTTGGTTGGTGAGTGATGTTGGTGAATGGCAAGGCCACGCATGCTACGGGCATGCATTATCCCCATGGCGACAATGGCAGCCTGACCTTTCTGCAGGTCTCGGGGATCGGGGTCGGCGGACAGGGCTTTTCGGGCTCGGTGGCCGACTGGTGCGAGCAGGGCTTTTCGATCTGCGAAAGCTACCTGATCGAGGCGCAGAACCTCTTCGTGGAAGGCGATCCCTCGGGGTTCCTGGCCATGGCCGAGGCGCAGTTCGACGCCGAGCTTGTCGATGAGGTGCTGCTCCATGCCAACGCCCTGCTGAAGGGCGTGGCCTTTTGCCGCCTGGCAGGGCGGCTGCAACTGGCCGAGACGGGCGATGCCCCTCTTGGCCTGAACTGGACGGCCATCGCCAACCTTTGGTGCGCGATGGAGACGACCAAGGGCGACATGCGCATGCCGCGCCTGGCGCCGGAATTCGAACGGCGGATGCGCGGCGCGATGCGGCTGTCCTGAGCGGGCCCGCAGGCATCGGAATGCTTGGATCGCCGGCTGGTTTTGGCTATGACGGCGCTCCAGTCAGCAGAGGATGCCGCCCGTGGACGCAACCGACCGCATTGCCCGCACCATCGCCGCCGAGATCAGCGCCAGCCCCACCCAGGTCGCTGCGGCCTCGGCCTTGCTGGACGGGGGTGCGACCGTGCCCTTCGTCGCGCGCTATCGCAAGGAGGTGACGGGCGGGCTGGACGACACGCAGCTGCGCACGCTGTCGGAACGGCTGGCCTATCTGCGCGAACTCGAGGCGCGGCGGGTCTCGATCCTCGAATCGATCAAGGGGCAGGGCAAGCTGACCGACGAACTGGCCCGCGCCATCGCCGGGGCCGGGACCAAGGCCACGCTCGAGGACATCTACCTGCCCTTCAAGCCCAAGCGCCGCACCAAGGCGATGATCGCCCGGGAAAACGGGCTGGAGCCGCTGTTGCGTGCCATCCAGGAAAACCGTGCCGCCGAACCCGAGGCGCTGGCGGCGGGCTATCTGGCCGAGGCGGTGCCGGACGTGAAATCGGCGCTGGACGGCGCGCGCGACATCCTGGTCGAGGAACTGTCCGAGAATGCGGCGCTGCTGGGCCGGCTGCGCGAATTCATGCAGGCCGAGGCGATCATCTCGGCCAAGGTGGTGCCGGGCAAGGAGCAGGTCGGCGCCAAGTTCAGCGACTATTTCGACCAGTCCGAGAAATGGGCGAGCATCCCGGCGCATCGCGCGCTGGCGATCCTGCGCGGCGCCAAGGAAGAGGTGCTGACCATCGAGATCGCGCCCGAGCCGGAAACCGGCGCGGCGCGGGCCGAGGGCATCGTCGCCTCGGCGCTGGGACGGCTGGGCGATCAGCCGGGCGACCGCTGGCTGCGCAAGGTGGCGGGCTGGTGCTGGCGGGTGCGGCTGTCGAACACCATGTATATCGACCTGCTGACCGAGCTGCGCGCGCGCGCCCATGCCGAGGCGATCCGGGTTTTCGCCCGCAATCTCAAGGATCTGCTGCTGGCCTCGCCCGCCGGCCCGCGCCCGACCATCGGGCTGGACCCCGGCATCCGCACCGGGGTCAAGCTGGCGGCGGTGGACGGCACCGGCAAGCTGGTCGAGACGGCGACGCTGTATCCCTTTCCGCCTAAATCCGACCTGCGCGGGGCCGAGGCCGCGCTGGCCGCCGCCATCGTCAAGCACGGGATCGAGCTGATCGCCATCGGCAACGGCACCGCCAGCCGCGAGACCGAGCGCTTCGTGGCCGAGGTGCTCAAGCGCCTGCCCGAAGGCGTGAAGCAGCCCGTGAAAGTAATCGTCAGCGAGGCCGGCGCCTCGGTCTATTCCGCCTCGGAACTGGCGGCCAAGGAGTTTCCCGGCCTCGACGTGTCCTTGCGCGGCGCGGTCTCCATCGCCCGGCGCCTGCAGGACCCGCTGGCCGAACTGGTCAAGGTGCCGCCCGAATCGATCGGCGTCGGCCAATACCAGCACGACGTGGACCAGCGCCAACTGGCCAGGACGCTGGAGGCGGTGGTCGAGGACGCGGTGAACGCGGTGGGGGTGGACCTGAACACCGCCTCGGCGCCCTTGCTGGCGCATGTCGCGGGGCTGGGTCCGTCGCTGGCGCAGAACATCGTTGCCTGGCGCGACGAGAACGGCGCCTTCCCGTCGCGCGCTGCGCTGAAGAAGGTCGGCGGCCTCGGCCCGCGCGCCTTCGAGCAATGTGCGGGCTTCCTGCGCATCCGCGATGGCAAGGAGCCGCTGGACGCTTCCTCGGTCCACCCCGAGGCTTACGGTGTCGCGCGCAGGATCGTCGCCGCCTGCGGCCGCGACATCCGCCAGATCATGGGCGACGGCGCGGCGCTGAAGGGCATCCGCGCGGAAGCCTTCGTCGATGAGCATTTCGGCCTGCCCACCATCCGCGACATCCTGTCCGAACTGGAAAAGCCCGGCCGCGACCCGCGCCCGAGCTTCGTCACGGCAAGCTTCGCCGAGGGGGTCGAAGCGATCGGCGATCTGCGTCCCGGCATGGCGCTGGAGGGCACGGTGACGAATGTCGCGGCCTTCGGCGCCTTCGTCGATATCGGCGTGCATCAGGACGGGCTGGTGCATATCAGCCAGCTTGCCGACCGTTTCGTCAAGGACCCGAACGAGGTGGTGAAGGTCGGCGACGTGGTCAAGGTGCGGGTGACCGAGGTGGACGTGGCGCGCAAGCGCATCGGCCTGACCATGCGCAAGGACGGCGGCGCCTCGGCCCGCGACGCGCAGAAAGAGCGCGGCCCCAAGGCCCAGCCGGCACGCGGCCCGAAATCCGCCGCACCCGCCGGAAAGGAACAGCCCGGCGCATTGGGCGCGGCGCTGCTGAACGCGCTGCGAAAGAACTGAGGCGGGCTCCATCCGTCGCCGAAACGCTCCGCCGAACCTTCCCCAGGGGGAACATCGGGCAGGTCGCAGGGCGAAAGCGTCAGGGCACCAGCAGCGCCGCGCGGAACTCGGGATCCGAAAGCACCACCTCCTTGGTGCCCAGCTCCGCCGCCCGCCGCAGCGCGCGCGAGGTCTGGACCTGCGCGAATTCGACCGCCTGGGCAAGGCCGCGCCCCTGGCCAAGCGCGGCGGCGATCAGCCCTGCGAACAGGTCCCCGGTCCCGGCCAGCGCCACCGGCAGGTGCGGTGTCGGGTGCCGCGTCAGCCCCTGCGGCCCCAGGATCACGCTTTCCAGCATCCCGGGCGCCGTCTCGCGCAGCTTGCAGCCGGTGACGATCAGCTGCGCCTCGGGCGCCATGCGCAGGGCCAGCGCGGCGCGGTGGACATCGGCCAGCTCCGCGATGGGCTGGCCGGTCAGCCAGGCGACCTCGAACGGGTTGGGCGAGGCGATGTCGGCCATGGGCAGCAGCCGGTCGCGGAAGGTGTCGGCGATCTCCTGCGGCACATAAAGCCCCGGCTGCTCGTCGCCCAGCACCGGATCGCAGTAATAGCGCAGGCGCGGGTTCGCCGCCTTGGCGCGGGCGACGAAATCGGCCGTCAACTGCGCCACCTCGACCGAACCGATATAGCCGGTCAGCAGGAAATCCGCGCGTTCCGGCAACCCGCGGTCCCAGGCGCCCTGCAACAGCTCGGCAAAGAAATCGCCCGGCAGCGGCCGGCCGCGCAGGGTCGGATAATCGGGGGTGTTGGAAAAGATCACCGTCGGGATCGGCGCCACCTCCAGCCCTGCTGCCAGCATCGGGAACACCGCCGCCGAATTGCCGACATGACCCATGACCACCTGGCTCTGGATCGAGATCACCAGCGGGCGGGTCATGCGCTGCCCTCCAGCCGCTTCGACCAGTCCTCGACCCGGCCGCTTTCCAGCCGGCGGACGGCATAGCGCCGCCAGCCCTCGGCCAGGATGTCCAGCGCGGCGATGCCCTGCAACTCGCCAAGGTTCAGCCGGTCCACGTAAAGCGCATGCCAAAGCCGGCGCAGCGTCCAGTCCGGTGCCACGCGGTCGACCAGTTCCAGCCGGTCGCCGGGCGCGACGATCCCCGGCTCCAGCACGCGGTAGTACCAGCCGGTGCGGCCGCTCTCCTGAACGCGTCGCGCCATGGTTTCGACCCCGAAGCGGTGGTTCAGCTTCCAGCAGGGCTGGCGCCCCTGCGAGACCTGCACCAGGGCCGAGCCGAGCCGGAAGATGTCGCCCACCGCCACATCCGCCTCGGTCAGTCCCCAGGTCGAGATGTTCTCGCCAAAGGCGCCGGGCGCATCCAGCAACCCCCTGATTTCTCTGTTCTCCAAATACTCCACGGGGGTTCGGGGGTGTGAAACCCCCGGCGGTTCCGCCGGGCGCAGCAGCCCAAGCTCTTCGCGCCACGCCGCATAATGGTCGAAGGGATAGTGATGCACGGCCTTTTCCGGCCCGCCATGCACGCGGCGGTCGGCCTGCTCGTCGCCCGAAAACCCCTCGGGACCAAGGGCGAGCGGGCGATCCACCGGGCGCTTGTCGATGCCGCTTTTCTGGTCGCTTCCGGGCAGCGGGGCGGCCTTGCCCGTCAACAGGATGATCTCCGCCATGGCTTCCCTCTGTTCGCGCGTCGCACCCAGATTAGCCAAAGCCCCGGCAGGCTCAAGGGAGCGGGACGGGGGCCGGGCGGCCATGGCGCCGCCCGAACCATGGGCAGCGCCGCCCACGACTGCCCGCCAATCGCGCAAAACCGGGACGGGCTGGGTCGCGTGCGGCGGGATGCGTTGCGGGCGCGGGGTTCCGGTGGCACCTGCTGGGACGGGAGAGAGCAGGAAGCAGATGGACAAGCGCCTTTCGATCGTCGTCATCGAATCCGACCCGGAGCGCGCCGCCCCGATCGTGGACGGGCTGCGCGAGATCGGCGACCACGACATCCGCATCATCTCGGAAGAAACCGGCCTCGCGCGCCACATCGCCGAATGCCGGCCCGACATCGTGCTGATCGACCTGGCCAATCCCTCGCGCGACGTGCTCGAAGAGCTGGCGCTGGCTTCCGGCCCGACCGAGCGGCCGGTGGCGATGTTCGTGGACCGCTCGGATGAGCATCTGACGCGCGCTGCGGTCGAGGCGGGGATATCGGCCTATGTCGTGGACGGGCTGCGTCCCGACCGGATCAAGCCGGTGCTGGATGCGGCCATCGCGCGCTTTCACATGTTCCAGCGCATGCGGGCCGAACTGGCCGCGACCCGCGCGGCATTGGAGGAGCGCAAGGTGATCGACCGCGCCAAGGCCGTGCTGATGAAGGCGCGCGGCATCGACGAAGAGGCCGCCTATGCGCTGTTGCGCAAGACGGCAATGGACCAGGGCAAGCGCGTGGCCGAGATCGCGCAACAGCTGGTCCTTGCCGCGGGGTTGCTCTCATGCCGCTGACGCCCCTGCGCCTGGGCTATGTGCCGCTGATCGATGCCGCGCCGCTGATCGTGGCGCGCGAGCTGGGCTTTGCCGCCGAGGAGGGGCTGGAGTTCCAGCTTCTGCGCCTGGGCGCCTGGGCGCAGGCCCGCGACATGCTGGGCGCCGGGCTGATCGAGGCGGCGCATATGCTGGTGCCGATGCCGGTCGCGCAGGCGCTGGGGCTTGGCCCGGCGCTGCCCGACCTGGACCTGGTGATGTTCCTGTCCCAGGGCGGGCAGGCGGTTGCGGTCAGCGCCGCGCTGGCCGCAAGGATGCGCGAACAGGGCCATGATTTCGACTTTCGCGATGCCCGCAAGGCCGCCCGCGCGCTGCATCGCGCCGCTCCTGACCGGCTGCGCGTCGGCGTGCCGTTCCATTTCTCGACGCAGCTGGAACTGATCCGCCACTGGCTCGGTGCCTGCGGCCCCGGCCCGGCGCTGGAGGTCGTGACCGTGCCGCCGCCGCTGATGGCCGAATCCATGGCCGCGGGCGAGGTCGATGCCTTCTGCGTCGGCGAGCCCTGGGCATCGAGCGCGGTGGACCGGGGCCTTGCCGCGCTGCTCTTGCCCGGCACGGCGATCTGGGCCTCGCCGCCGGAAAAGGGGCTGGTGCTGCGCCGCGACTTCACCGAAGGCCAGCCGCAGGTGACGGGTGCGCTGATGCGTGCCGTCTGGCGTGCCGGGCGTTGGCTGGACGAGCCCGAGAACCGCGATACCGCCGCCGAGATCCTGTCGCGGCGCGAATATCTGGACCTGCCGGCGGAACTGGCCGAGCGCGGCTTGACCGGGCGGTTGCAGGTCACGCCCTCGGGCGAGATCCGCCATGTGCCGGGTTTCATCGCCTTCCACGCCGGCGCGGCGAATTTTCCCTGGAAAAGCCTGGCCGCATTCTTTGCGCAGCGCATCGCCCTGCGCCACGGGCTGGAACCGGGACCGGCGATGGAAAAGGCGATGGCGCATTTCCGCACCGATCTTTACCGCCAGCACCTGCGTGCGGCGGGGGCGGCCTTGCCCGGCGCCTCGGCCCGGCTGGAGGGCGCGCTGGCGCATGACCGCGAGGTCGCGGCCGAAAAGGGCCAGATGATTCTGCGCGCCGATGCCTTCTTCGACGGCACCATCTTCGAACCACCCTTCGCCGGCTGAGCGTTTTGCAGGCAGGCCGGGCGCGGTGCTGCCCGGCTTTCGGGCGGAGTCGGCGGAGGATGCTGCGATGCCGCATCAAGGCTTGATCCGGGCTGCGTCCTGACCCAGTCTGATCCCATGGCCCGGCGCAACGGCGCGCCAACGGCCCGCTCGCAATGATGCGGCACGGATTCCCGCGACGATGCGGAAATCCTCTCCTCCGAAAGCGCAATCCCGCTGCGGCCTTTCGCCGCCCGTCCGCGCTTTCCGACAGCCTTCGCCATCAGCAACGCATCGGAGCCACCATGCCCGCCGTTCCCCCCGTTCCGCCATCCGAGGCCAGCCGCGCGCTGGGCCTCTCGACCTTCGCCTTTACCATCTGCTTCGCCGTCTGGACGATCTTCTCGATCATCGGCCTGCAGATCCGCGAGCAGCTTTCCCTGACCGAAACCCAGTTCGGCCTGCTGATCGGCCTGCCGATCCTGACCGGCTCGCTGGTGCGCATCGGGCTGGGCGTGCTGACCGACCGGCTGGGCGGGCGGCTGGTCTATACGATGACCATGCTTTCCGCCGCCGTCGCGACGTTCCTTTTGTCCCTTGCCACGACCTGGCTGCAGATGCTGCTGGCGGCGCTGGGCGTCGGGCTGGCCGGCGGTTCCTTTGCCGTCGGCGTGGCCTATGTCTCGCGCTTCTATGCCGAGGGGCGGCAGGGCACGGCGCTGGGCATCTTCGGCACCGGCAATGTCGGGGCCGCCGTGACCAAGTTCGCCGCGCCCTTCGTCATGCTGGCGCTGGGCTGGCAGGCGACCGCGCAGATCTGGGCCGCCGCGCTGGCGCTGGCCGCCGTGCTGTTCTGGCTGCTCAGCAAGGACGATCCCGTCACCGCCGCAGGGGCCGGCCGCAAGGCGCCGCTGCGTGCCGAGTTCGCGCCGCTGGGTCAGGTGCGGGTCTGGCGCTTCTCGGCCTATTACTTCTTCAGCTTCGGCGGGTTCGTGGCGCTGGCGCTGTGGCTGCCGCATTACCTGACGCAGGTCTATGGCTTCGGTGTCGGGACCGCCGGCATGATCGGCGCGGCCTATTCCATCCCCGGCTCGATCTTCCGCGCCTATGGCGGGGTGCTGTCCGACCGGATCGGGGCGCGGGCGGTGATGTATGCGACCTTCATCGTCTCGCTGGTCGCGACGGCGATCCTGTCGATCCCGGCGGGGGTGCCGGTGCCGGTCTTCCTGGCGGTGATCTTTGTGCTGGGCTTCTTCATGAGCCTGGGCAAGGCGGCCGTCTACAAGCACATCCCCAGCTATTACCCCGGCCATGTCGGCGCGGTCGGCGGGCTGGTCGGCATGATCGGCGGTCTGGGCGGCTTTGCCCTGCCGCTGCTCTTCGGCTGGCTGCGCGACCAGACCGGGCTGTGGTCCAGCTGCTTCATGGCGCTGTTCCTGCTGGTCGGGCTCTGCGCGCTGTGGATGCACGCCTCGATCCGCCAGATGGGCCGCGCGCCCCTGCAAGCCGCCTGAGAAAGGAGTCACGCCATGAAGAAACTTGTCGTCATCGGCGCCGGCATGGCCTCGGGCCGCCTGCTGGAGCAGCTGTTCGAGGCCGCGCCCGGCGAATGGCATGTCACCCTGTTCAATGCCGAGCCGCGCGGCAATTACAACCGGCTGATGCTGTCGCCGGTCCTGTCGGGCGAAAAGACCTATGAGCAGATCGTCACCCACGACGCGGACTGGTATGCCGCGCATGGCGTCGATTGCCGCTTCGGCGAGCCGGTGGTCAGGATCGACCGCGCCAATCGCGCCGTCTATTCCAACGCGGGCGGCGCACCCTATGACGCGCTGGTCATCGCCACCGGCTCGGCGCCCTTCATCATTCCGGTTCCGGGCAGCGACCTGCCGGGCGTGGTGACCTATCGCGACCTCGAGGACACCAACGCGATGATCGAGGCCGGCGTGGCCGGCAAGGATGCCGTGGTGATCGGCGGTGGGCTTCTGGGCCTTGAGGCCGCGGCCGGCATGGCGGCGCGCGGCGCCCGCGTCACCGTCGTCCACCTGATGGGCCACCTGATGGAGCGGCAACTGGACCCCGCCGCCGGCTACCTGCTGCAACGCGACCTGGAGCGGCGCGGCATCAAGGTGCATTGCAAGGGTGCGACCAAGGCGATCCTGGGTCATGGCCAAGCCGAGGCGGTGCTGCTGGAGGACGGCACCGTCCACCCTGCCGACCTGGTCTGCATGGCGGTGGGCATCCGCCCCGAGGTGCGGCTGGCCAACGACGCGCATCTGGAGGTCGAGCGCGGCATCGTCGTCGATGACGCCCTGCGCACCAGCGATCCGCATATCTTCGCGCTTGGCGAATGCGTCGAGCATCGGGGCCAGGTCTTCGGCCTTGTCGCGCCGCTTTACGACCAGGCCAAGGTGCTGGCCCGGACCCTGCTGGGCGAGGAGGCTGCGTTCCGCCCGGTGCAGACCGCGACCAAGCTGAAGGTGACGGGCTGCGACCTGTTCAGCGCCGGCGACTTCGCCGAGGGCGAGGGGCGCGAGGACATCGTGTTCCGCGACCCCGGCCGCGGCATCTACAAGCGGCTGGTGCTGGAAAACGACCGCATCGTCGGCGTGGTCATGTATGGCGACACCGCCGACGGCAACTGGTTCTATGGGCTGATGAAGGACGAAACCGACGTCGGCGAGATGCGCGACACGCTGATCTTCGGCCCGGCTTTCCAGGGGGGGGCCAAGCTGGACCCTATGGCGGCCGTTGCAGCCTTGCCGCCTGAGGCGGAGATCTGCGGCTGCAACGGCGTCTGCAAGGGAGCGATCACCGACGCGGTGCTGAATGGCGCCACCACGCTGGAGGCGGTGCGCGCCTGCACCAAGGCCAGCGGCTCCTGCGGCACCTGCACCGGGCTGGTCGAGCAGGTGATGAAGCTGACGCTGGGCGACGGCTTCGTCGCGCCCGCGCCCGCCGGCATGTGCAAATGCACCGATCACAGCCACGAGGACGTGCGGCGGCTGATCCGCTCCATGGGGCTGAAGTCGATCCCGGCCGTCATGCAGGAACTGGGCTGGAAAACGGTGGGCGGCTGCCATTCCTGCCGCCCGGCGCTGAACTATTACCTGCTGGCCGAATACCCGCTGGACTATCGCGACGACCGCCAGTCGCGTTTCGTGAACGAAAGGAACCACGCCAATATCCAGAAGGACGGCACCTATTCGGTGGTGCCGCGCATGTGGGGCGGCGTCACCACGCCCTCCGAGTTGCGCGCCATCGCCGACGCAGCCGAGAAATATGCCGTGCCGATGGTCAAGGTCACCGGCGGCCAGCGCATCGACCTGCTGGGCGTGAAGAAAGAGGACCTGCCGCATATGTGGGCCGACCTGAACGCCGCCGGGCTGGTCTCGGGCCATGCCTATTCCAAGGGGTTGCGCACGGTGAAGACCTGCGTCGGCAGCGAGTTCTGCCGCTTCGGCACCCAGGATTCGACCGGGCTGGGCATCCGGCTGGAAAAGCTGCTTTGGGGTTCGTGGACGCCGCACAAGGTCAAGCTGGGCGTCTCGGGCTGCCCGCGCAACTGCGCCGAGGCGACCTGCAAGGACGTGGGCGTGGTCTGCGTCGACAGCGGCTACCAGATCAGCGTCGCCGGCGCCGCCGGGATGGAGGTGAAGGAGACCGAGCCCCTGGCCGCGACCCCGTCCGAGGACGAGGCGGTCGAGATCATCACCGCCTTCGTCCAGCTTTACCGCGAACATGCGCGCTATCTGGACCGGCCCTATAAATGGGTGGCCAAGGTCGGGCTCGACTGGGTGCGCGAGCAGATCGAGGACGTGCCCACCCGCCGCGCGCTGGTCGAGCGGTTCGAGATCAGCCAGTCGGTCTATCGCCGCGATCCCTGGGCCGAACACTCCACCACCACCGAGACGCCCAAATGGGCACCCCTTGCCGATCTGACGCTGGAGGCTGCGGAATGACCATTTTCATCGATATCGGCGCCCTGGAGGACATTCCCCGGCAGGGCGCGCGCGTGATCCGCACCGCGCAGGGCTGCGTCGCGGTGTTCCGCACCATGGACGACCGGGTCTTTGCGCTGGACGACCGTTGCCCGCACAAGGGCGGCCCGCTGTCCGAGGGCATCGTGCATGGCGATCGCGTGACCTGCCCGCTGCACAACTGGGTGTTCGACATGAACTCGGGCACCGCGCAGGGGGCCGACGAGGGCGCGGTCCGCACCTGGCCCGTGCGCGTCGAACAGGGCCGCATCCTGATCAGCGCCGAACTCGTCTCGCGCCCCCGCGCCGCCTGAAGGAGCAAACTCATGTCCTATGTCAATCCTGCCGATTTCGCGAAGAAGATGATCGATGCCGGCGAAGCCAAGGTCTTCATGTCCACCAAGGACACGCTGATCCGCGCCTATATGGCCGGCGCGATCCTGGCGCTTGCCGCCGCCTTCGCCGTGACCGTCACCGTGAACACCGGCGAGCCGCTGATCGGCGCGCTGTTGTTCCCGGTCGGTTTCTGCATGCTCTACCTGCTGGGCTTCGACCTGCTCACCGGGGTGTTCACGCTGGTGCCGCTGGCGCTGATCGACCGGCGGCCGGGGGTGACCTTGCGCGGCATGCTGCGCAACTGGGGCCTGGTCTTTTGCGGCAATTTCGCCGGCGCCTTCACCGTCGCGGTCTTCATGGCGATCATCGTCACCTTCGGCTTTTCCGAGGCGCCGAACGCGGTGGGCGAAAAGATCGGCCATATCGGCGAGGGGCGGACGCTCGGCTATGCCGCCCATGGCGCGGCGGGGATGCTGACGCTGTTCGTCCGCGCGGTCATGTGCAACTGGATGGTTTCGACCGGGGTGGTCGCGGCGATGATGTCCACCACCGTCTCGGGCAAGGTCATCGCCATGTGGATGCCGATCCTGATCTTCTTCTACATGGGTTTCGAGCATTCCATCGTGAACATGTTCCTGTTCCCCGCCGGGCTGCTTCTGGGTGGGCAGTTCACCATCATGGACTACATGATCTGGAACGAGATCCCGACCGTGCTGGGCAACCTGGTCGGCGGGCTGACCTTTGTCGGCGCCATGATCTATGCCACGCATCACAAGACCTCGCCCCGGCGCGCGGCTGATGCGACCGCCGAAGCCCCCGCCCGGCCCGCGGCCGTTCCCGCCGAATGAGGAAGCCGATGCAGACCATCCGCACCACCTGTCCCTATTGCGGCGTGGGCTGCGGCGTGCTGGCGACGCCCGACGGCAAGGGCGGGCTGGGCATTGCGGGCGATCCCGATCATCCCGCGAACCGGGGCCGGCTTTGCGTCAAGGGCTCGGCGCTTGGCGAGACGGTCGGCCATGGCGGCCGGCTGCTCGCCCCGCGCATCCACGGGCGCGAGGCCGGCTGGGACGAGGCGCTGGACCTGGTCGCGCACCGCTTCCGCGACACCATCGCCGAGCACGGGCCGGATTCGGTCGCCTTCTACGTCTCGGGGCAGCTTTTGACCGAGGATTACTATGTCGCCAACAAGCTGATGAAGGGCTTCATCGGCTCGGCCAATATCGACACCAATTCGCGGCTTTGCATGGCCTCGGCCGTTGCGGGGCACCGGCGAGCCTTTGGCACCGACACGGTGCCGGGGCTCTACGAGGATCTGGAGCTGGCCGATACGGTGGTGCTGGTCGGCTCGAACCTGGCCTGGTGCCATCCGGTGCTTTACCAGCGGCTGGCGGCGGCGCGCGAGGCGCGGGGCACGCGCGTCGTGGTGGTCGATCCGCGCCGCACCGCGAGTTGCGACATTGCCGACCTGCATCTGGCGCTGGCGCCGGGCGTGGATGCGGCGCTGTTCAACCTGCTGCTGGCCGAGATCGCGCGGCGCGGCCTAGCCGGCGGGGATGCTGCCGCGCATCTGGACGGGTTCGACGAGGCGCTGGCCGCCGCGCGCGGGACGCTGCCCTCGGCCACCGGGCTGGCGCACAGCCAGTTGCGGCAGTTCTTCGACCTGTGGTGCGGCAGCGACAAGGTGGTGACGGTCTGGTCGCAGGGCGTGAACCAGTCCGACAGCGGCACCGACAAGGTGAATGCGATCCTGAACTGCCATCTCGCCAGCGGCCGCATCGGCCGGCCGGGCATGGGCCCGCTCAGCGTCACCGGCCAGCCCAATGCCATGGGCGGGCGCGAGGTCGGCGGGCTGGCCAACATGCTGGCCTGCCATCTGGAGATCGAGAACCCGGCGCATCGCGAGGCGGTGCGCGGCTTCTGGAACGCGCCGCGCATGGCCGAGCGGCCGGGACTGAAGGCCGTGGACATGTTCCGCGCGGTCGAGGATGGTCGGATCAAGGCGCTGTGGATCATCTGCACCAACCCCGCCGCGACCATGCCCGAGGCCGATCGCGTCTCCCGCGCCATTGCCGGCTGCGATTTCGTGGCGGTCTCGGACATCATGGCGCGGACCGACACCACGCGGCTGGCGCATGTCCTGCTGCCGGCGACCGGCTGGGGCGAAAAGGACGGCACGGTGACGAATTCCGAACGCCGCATCAGCCGCCAGCGCCGCACCCTCGCCCCCGCCGGGCAGGCGCGCGACGACTGGCGCATCCTGGCCGAGGTCGGGTGCCGCATGGGCTGGGCCGATGCCTTCGGCTGGACCAGCCCCGCGCAGGTCTTTGCCGAACATGCCGCACTGTCCGGCGTCGCAGGCGGGCTGGGCAGCGATTTCGACATCTCGGCCCATGCCGGGATCACCGCGGCCGAATATGACGCGCTGGAGCCCTTTCTGTGGCCGCAATCGGCAGGCAGGCAGGGCGGGCGGTTCTTTGGCGACGGGCGGTTCCATACCCCCTCGGGCCGCGCGCGGATGGTCGCGGTGACGCCGCGCCCGCCGCAGCCGGTGGATGCGGATCATCCGTTCCGGCTGAATACCGGCCGGGTGCGCGATCATTGGCACACCATGACCCGCACCGGCCTGTCGCCGCGCCTGTCGCGCCATCTGGCCGAGCCCTTCCTGGAACTGCACCCCAGCGATGCGGCCCGGCTGGACCTGACGCCCGCGAGCCTTGCCGAGGTCTGCGGCCCGCATGGCCGTGCCGTGCTGCGGGTGCTGGTGACCGACCGGGTGGCGCCGGGCCATCCCTTTGCGCCGATGCATTGGACGGGCGAGACCGCGCCCTCGGGCCGGATCGATGCGCTGGTGCCGGGGACGGTCGATCCGGTCTCGGGCCAGCCGGCCCTGAAATCGGCGGCGGTGGCGATCCGGCCTTTTGCCGCGCGCTGGTTCGGCTTTGCCGTCTCGGCGGGTGCGATCCGGCCGGATTGCGACTATTGGGCGCGGGCGACGCTGCCGCGCGGAGAGCAGGCCGAACTGGCCGGGCTGGAGGTGCCGCAGGACTGGACCGCCCATGCCCGCGCGCTGTTCGGATTGCCGGACGAGCCGCTGGTGCTGCACGACCGGACGCGCGGGCAGGTGCGGCTGGCCTTTTTGCGCGATGGCCGGCTGCAGGCGGCGCTGTTCGTCGCGCCGGGGCCGGTGGGCCTGTCGCGCAGCCATGTCGCGGCGCTGCTGGGCGAGGGCGGCGCCGAGGCGCTGGCCGGCCACCCCGGCGCCGACCGCCCGGACGAAGGCGCGCTGGTCTGCGCCTGCTTCGGCATCGGCGTGAACAGCATCGTGCAGGCCATCGCCACCCGGCGCCTGACCTCGGTCGAGGCGGTGGGGCAGGCGTTGCGGGCGGGCACCAATTGCGGCTCGTGCCGCCCCGAGATCCGCGCGCTGCTGGAGGCCGGCACCGCCTGCCGCGCGGCGGCCGAGTAGGGATCGGCCGCGCCTATTCGCCGTCGCAGGCAAAGACCATGGCGCTGCCCGGCTGGGCGGCGACGTGGATCAGGCTGCCCGGCGCGGGCAGGATCAGGCCGGGAACGCGGGATTTCATCGCCGCGCCGCCGGGTTCCAGCCGCATCTCGATCAGGCTTTCGCGACCCAGATAGCGCGCACGCTCGACCCGGGCCGGCGTGCCGCCGGTGTCGGTGTCGGGGTCGGTGGGCACCAGGTGCTGGGGACGGATGGCGACCTCGGCCCGGCTGCCTTCGGCAAGGCCGGGGGCCGGAAAGGTGCCCAGGCTGGTCTGAACCCGGCCGCCTGACACCCGGCCAGAGACGATGTTCAGGTCCGAGAAAAAGGCCGCGACGCCCCGATCTGCCGGGCGGTTGTAAAGCTCGTCCGGGCGGCCTTCCTGGATCAGCCGGCCCTTGCGCATGACGGCGATGCGATGGCCCATCAGCATCGCCTCTTCGGGATCGTGGGTGACCATCAGCACCGTGGTTTCGGTTTCGCGCAGCAGGTCCAGCGCCGCGTCGCGCACCCCGTCGCGCAGCCGGTGGTCGAGGCTGGAGAACGGTTCGTCCATCAGCATCACGCAGGGGCGCGGCGCCAGGGCCCGGATCAGCGCCACGCGCTGCTGCTCGCCCCCCGAAAGCTCGTGCGGATATTTCGCGGCATGGCCGGACAGGCCGACGCGCTCCAGCAACTCGCCGATCCGGTCGCGGTTCTGCCGTGCTGGACCTTGCAGGCCGAAGCCGACATTGGCCGCCACGTCCAGATGCGGGAACAATGCGAAATCCTGGAATACCAGCCCGACCGGGCGCCGTTCGGGCGGCAGGAAGCCGCCGGCGTCGGACATGGCCCGGCCGCCGATGCGGACGGCGCCGGAATCGGGCCGCTCGATGCCGGCGATCATGCGTAGCGTGGTCGACTTGCCGCAGCCCGAGGGGCCGAGCAGGCAGGTCACCTCGCCCTGCGCCACGTCGAAGCCAACATCCTCGACCGCCGCCACGCCTGCGAAGCGGCGGCACAGCGCCGAAACCTCCAGCATGGGCAGGGATGGGGCGGGGTCCGGCGCGGCATCGCGCGCATCCACCTGGCTGGCCCATTCGGGAGGGCTGGCGAATTGGTTCATCGGCATCCCTTCGTGGCCGCAGACGCATGAGGATTATTTACATTGCTAATTAGTTTAGTAAACATGTCGAGAAATCGCAAGGAGGACAGGCTATGCGTCTCGGACTATCTGGACTGATCGGTGCCGTGCTGGCTGCGCAGGCGGTTGCCGCAAGCGCCCAGGAACTGAACCTTTACACCACGCGCGAGCCGAATCTGATCGAGCCGCTGCTGGCCTCGTTCACCGAAACGACCGGGGTGAAGGTCAATACCATCTTCCTCAAGGACGGCCTGCCCGAGCGGGTCGAGCAGGAGGGCGAGGCCTCGCCCGCCGACGTGCTGATGACCGTGGATATCGGCAACCTGGTCGATCTGGTCGATCGCGGCCTGACCCAGCCCGTCGAATCCGAGGCGCTTTCCGCCGCCATCCCCGAGAACCTGCGCGACAAGGACGGCAACTGGTTCGCGCTGTCGCAGCGGGCGCGGGTGCTTTACGCCGAGAAGGACCTGGATCTTGCGAGCTTTACCTATGAAGACCTCGCCAAGCCGGAATGGAAGGGCAAGGTCTGCATCCGCTCGGGGCAGCATCCCTATAACGTGGCGCTGACCGCCTCCTACATCGTGCATCACGGCGAAGAGGCCGCCAAGACCTGGCTGGAGGGCGTCAAGGCGAACCTGGCCCGCACCGCCGGCGGCGGCGACCGCGACGTGGCCCGCGACATCATGGGCGGCATCTGCGAGATCGGCATCGCCAATTCCTACTATGTCGGCCTGATGCGCAGCGGCGCCGGCGGTCCCGAGCAGGAGGAATGGGTCAAGGCGATCAAGGTCGTCCTGCCCACCTTCGAGGATGGCGGCACGCAGGTGAACGTCTCGGGCGCGGCGGTGGCCAAGAATGCCCCGAACCGCGACCAGGCGGTGCAACTGCTGGAATACCTGGTCTCGGACGAGGCGCAGAAGATCTATGCCGAGGCGAATTTCGAATATCCGGTCAAGCCCGGCGTCGCGGTCAGCCCGGTGATCGAGGATATTGCCGATCTCAAGGTGGACGGCACCGACCTGACCGAGATCGCCCGCCAGCGCAAGGCGGCGAGCGAACTGGCCGAGGCGGTGGGCTTCGACAACTGAGCCCGTCCGGGACACAGGCCGCATGACACCGGAACTGGCACAGCGCCCCCGCGTCCGCGCGGGGGTGGGTTGGCAGGCGGCAGCCCTGGCTGTCGCCGCGCTCGTTCTGCTGCCGGTGCTGGCGCTGGGGCTGTTCGCGCTGCAGGGCAGCCCGGGGCTTTGGGCGCATCTGGTCAGCAACGTGCTGCCGGTCGCGGCGCGGCAGACGGTGATCCTGCTGGTGGGCGTCGGCATCATCGTCGCGACGCTCGGCACGGCGACGGCCTGGCTGGTCGCGGCCTGCGATTTCCCAGGGCGGCGCTTTTTCGGCTGGGCGCTGCTGCTGCCCTTGGCGGTGCCGACCTATATCGTCGCCTATGCCTATCTGGACCTGCTGCATCCGGTCGGGCCGGTGCAGGGCGCGATCCGCGGCTGGCTGGGCTATTCCAGCCCGCGCGAGTTCCGCCTGCCCGACATCCGCTCGATGCCGGGCTGCATCCTGCTGCTGGGGCTGGTGCTTTACCCCTATGTCTATCTGCCGGTGCGGGCGCTGTTCGCGATGCAGGCCGGCAATCTGCTGGACGCAGGGCGGACGCTGGGGGCGGGGCCGGTCGCCACCTTCCTGCGCGTGGCGATTCCGCTGGCCCGGCCCGCCGTCGCCATCGGCACGGCTCTGGCGCTGATGGAGGCGATGAACGACATCGGCGCGGCCGAGTTCCTGGGCGTGCGCACGCTGACCGTCTCGGTCTATTCGACATGGATCAACCGCTCGGACCTGCCGGGGGCGGCGCAGATCGCCTTGGCGATGCTGGCCATCACCATGGCGCTGGTCATGCTGGAGCGGCGCGGCCGCAGGCGCCAGCGCTACGCGGCGGGCGCGCAGCGCAGCCAGCCCTTGCGGCGCACGCGCCTGCGCGGCTGGCGGGCCTGGGGGGCCATGCTGGTCTGCGCGCTGCCGGTCACATTCGGCTTTGCGGCCCCGGCCTGGTATCTGGCCGGCGCGGCCTGGGCGCGCTATCGCTTTGCCGGGCTTTCGCCGCGCATCCTGGAAGAGGCGGGCAACACCGCCTTCTTCGCCGGGCTGGCGACGCTGGTCGCGCTGCTGCTGGGGCTGGTGGTGACCGGTGCGGCGCGGATGCGGCCCGGCACCCTGACCCGGACGATGGTGCGGCTTTCGACGCTGGGCTATGCCGTGCCGGGCACCATCCTGGCGATCGGGCTCTTGCCGGTGATCGCGCTGGCCGACCGGCAGATCGCCGCGGTCTCGCAGGCGCTGCTGGGCGTGGGGCCGGGGCTTTTGCTGCTGGGTTCCGGCGCGGCGCTGATCTATGCCTATGTCGCGCGCTTCCTGGCCATCGCCAGCGGCGGGATCGAGGCGGGGCTGAGCCGGGTGCCCCGCTCGCTCGACCATGTGGCGCGGACGCTGGGGCGCAGCCCCGGCCAGGTGTTCCGCGAGGTGCATGTGCCGATCTCGCGCCCGGCGCTGGCGGCCTCGGGGCTGTTGATCTTCGTCGATTGCGTCAAGGAACTGCCCGCCACGCTGCTGCTGCGGCCGCTGAACTTCGAGACGCTCTCGACCCATCTTTACGGCGAGGCGGCGCGCGGCACCTATGAGGACGCGGCCATCGCCGCGCTGATCATCGTGCTTATCGGCATCCTGCCGGTGATCGTCCTGGCGCGGACGATCCGCCGGTGATTGCGGCATATTGTCCCTTTCCTCCGGCGCGGATTTCTGACAGGGCTGCGGATATGCGGGTTCAGGACGGATATCGGACGGCGGGGCTTGGGCGCGGCGCGTCGCTGCGGCGACTGTGCTGCTGGCTGGCGGTGCTGCCCTTCCTGCTGTTTTCGCTGATCCTGCCCGGCACCATGATCGCCCGCGACGCGCAGGGCAGCGTCACCGTCGTGCTGTGCTCGGGCGAGGGGCCGGTCCAGATGGTCGTGGCCGCCGATGGCAGCCTGGTCCCGGCCGACGAGGCGCCGCATGCCGATCACCATGCCTGCGACTGGGCGCCCCATGGCCAGCCGCTGTTGCAGGGCGCTGCCGCCGATGCGCCGGTGCCGCTGTTGCCGCCGCTGCGCATGGCGCGGGTGCTGGATCTGCCCGACCACCTTTATCGCGCCGAGATGCTGGCGCCTTCGGCGCGGGGGCCGCCCGTGCTCGTCTGACGGAACCTTGCTTCGGCAGCCCGTGGGCCAGGACCCGGCGGGCGCTATTCCCATCAGATGAGAACGATCATGCAGAACCATGTTTTCGGCGCGCTTTGCGCCACGCTTCTTGGCCTTGCGGCCGGTCCCGCCCTGTCCCATGCCACGCTGGAGCGGTCAGAGGCCCCGGCCGGCGCCGCCTATCGCGCGGTGATCCGCATCGGCCATGGCTGCGACGGCCAGGCCACCCACACCCTGCGGGTCGAACTGCCCGAGGGCTTCTACAACGCCAAGCCCATGCCCAAGGCTGGCTGGGTGCTGGAGACGGTAAAGGGCCCCTATGCCCAGCCCTTCGACAACCACGGCACGCAGATGACCGAGGGCACGCGCGAGGTGATCTGGTCCGGCGGCGAATTGCAGGACGACTGGTATGACGAATTCGTCATCCGCGGCACCGTCGGCGCGGATGTGGCGCCGGGCACGGTGCTGTATTTCCCGACCGTGCAGGAATGCGCGGATGGCAAGGCGGACTGGACCGATGTCTCGGGCAGCAAGGAGGTGCCGAACCCGGCGCCGGGCCTGACCGTTGCCGCCGGCAAGGCCGGGCACGGCCATGGCCATGGCGATCACGCGGCGGCGAGCTCGGCCGGGCCGGTGATCCTGGGCGACCTGACGCTGGACGGCGGCTTCAGCCGCGCCACACCCCCCGGTGCGCCGGTGGCGGGCGGCTTCCTGACCATCGCCAACGGCGGGGCCGAGGATCGGCTGGTCGCGGCCAGCGCCGATTTCGCGGGTCGCACCGAAATCCACGAGATGGCCATGGAGGGCGAGGTGATGCGGATGCGCGAACTGCCCGAGGGCCTGCCGATCCCCGCCGGCGGCACGGTTGAACTGAAGCCTGGCGGCTATCACCTGATGTTCATGGAGTTGAAGCAGCCGCTGGTCGAGGGCGAGACGGTGAATGTTACCCTGAGCTTTGAAAAGGCGGGCGAGGTCAGCCTGCCGCTGGCGGTCGGGCCGCGCAACGCGGGCGCGCAAAAAGGAGATGGCCATGGCGGGCACTGAACGCAAATCCGGGCTGAAACCGCTGCGCTACGCGTTGTGGGCGCTGGTCGTGCTGGCCCTGGCCGGCTTGGGCTGGTTCCAGTTCGTCTCGCCCCGCACGGGATCCGGTTCCGGCTCGGTCGCCGATGCCGGCGCCGCGGCGCTGGGGCGGGGCGAGTATCGGCTGACGGCGACCGACGGGACCGAGTTCAGCCAGGCCGCGCTGAAGGGACAGCCCTCGGCGGTGTTCTTCGGCTTTACCCATTGCCCGGATGTCTGCCCGACCACGCTGGGCGATGTGGCCAGCTGGCAGGAGGAACTGGGCGAGGACGGCAAGAACCTGCGGGTGTTCTTCGTCACCGTCGATCCCGAACGCGACACGGTCGAGGCGCTGCGCGAATACGTCTCGTGGGTGCCGGGCGTGCTTGGCGTCTCGGGCACGCCGGAAGAGGTTGCCAAGGCGATCAAGGCTTTCCGCATCTATGCCCGCAAATCGCCGCTGGAGGGCGGGGATTACACCATGGACCATTCCTCGACCATGCTGCTCTTCGACGGCAACGGCGACTATGCCGGGCTGATCGGCTATCAGGAGGATCGCGAGCGCGCGCTGGCCAGCCTGCGCCGCCTGCTGAGCAGCTGACCCTTTGTGCGGCGCCGGGTTTCCGGCGCCGCCTTCCGATCCGGCGCGTGGCCGCTGGATCCCCAGATTTCTGCATCCGAAATGTTTTGGAAGGCTCCTGCGCGGCCGATTATGGGCTGCTCCGGCCGATTCGGCCTGAAAAACGGCCATCGGGCTCGGATGGAGATATCCATGTTAGCGTATGACATCTGCTGCGCCCGCGGCACGGCTTTGCCGATGGGCTCCACAATGCGGATTTTCTCAGGAAACGCATGGTTTTTTGCCTGCCGCTCGGATCGTTCCGCGCGGTCCTGCCGGATTTCTTGACCGGATTGGCTGGATGCGGTAAAAACTTCCCGAAAGGTTTCGGATTGACTGCGGAAGGGCATGGACAAGGCCCCGAAGCTGCGAACGGTGCTGGGGAGGCACCTTTACCAAGGGGAGGAAATCGATGGGAAAATTCAGCCGGGGCGCGCTGCGCCCGGTCGCATTGGCTGCGCTGATGGGCGGCATCGCGCTGCCTGCCGCGGCGGACGAGCTGTTCTATGTCGCGGGCGGGGTCGGCAAGCAGGCCGAGCATTTCAAGGACCTTGTGAAGCCCTGGGAGGAGCGCACCGGCCATACCGTGACGCTGGTGCCGATGCCGCAATCCAGTTCGGACCAGTTCGCGCAATACCGGCTGTGGCTGGCGGCGGGGACCAGGGACGTCGACCTGTATCAGACCGACGTGATCTGGGCGCCGCAGCTTTCCGAATATTTCGTCGACCTGTCCGATGCGGCCAAGGATATCGTCGGCGAGCATTTCCCCTCGGTCATCGAAAGCCAGACCTCGGACGGCAAGCTGGTGGCGCTGCCGCTTTATACCGATGCACCGGCGCTGTATTATCGCACCGACCTGCTGGAGAAATACGGCAAGCAGGTGCCCGGGACCTGGGCCGAACTGACCGAGACCGCCAGGCTGATCCAGGACGGCGAGCGTGCGGAAGGACAGGGCGACCTGTGGGGCTTCGTCTGGCAGGGCAATGCCTATGAAGGACTGACCTGCAACGCGCTGGAATGGGTGAAATCCTTTGGCGGCGGCCAGATCGTCGAGGCGGACGGCACCGTCTCGATCAACAACCCGCAGGCGGTGGCGGCGCTGGAACTGGCGGCAAGCTGGATCGGCACCATCAGCCCGCGCGGCGTGCTGGCCCACAAGGAAGAAGAGGCGCGCGGCGTCTGGCAGACCGGCAACGCGGTCTTCATGCGCAACTGGCCCTATGCCTTTGCGCTGAGCGGGGGCGGGGACAGCGCGGTCAAGGGCAAGTTCGACGTGGCGCCCCTGCCCGCCGGCACCGAGGAGGCCGGCTCGGCCGCGACCCTGGGCGGCTGGAACGTCGCGGTGTCGAAATTCTCGACCAAGCAGGAGGCGGCGGTCGATCTGGCGCTTTATCTCGCCTCGGCCGAGGCGCAGAAGCGGCGCGCACTGCTGGACGGCAACCTGCCGACCGTGGTCGCGCTTTACGACGATGCCGAGATCGCCGAGGCGGTGCCGCTGATCCCGCGCTGGAAAGACGTCTTTGCCGATGCGGTCCCGCGCCCCTCGGGACCGGTCAAGAGCAAGTATAACGAGATCTCGGCGAAGTTCTGGTCGGCCGTGCATGACACGCTGTCGGGCAACGGCACCGCGGCCGAGAACCTGGAGCTTCTGGAACTGGATCTGACCGATCTGCAAGGCTCGGGCTGGTAAGGCGCTTTGCGGGGGCTGGCGGGTTTGCGCCGGCCCCGACCGGCCCCTGCGGCCGATGAGGAGTTTCCCCATGACTGACCCCATCGCGGGCCGCAGCGGCGGTCCCAGCCTGCGGCAGCGTCGGCAAAGGGCGGCCTTCTGGTTCCTGGCCCCCATGCTTTTCGCGCTGCTTTGCGTCGCGGCCTGGCCGCTGGCGCGCACCATCTGGTTCTCACTGACCAACACCACGCTGTCGAACCTCTACGGCGGCGAGTGGATCGGCTTCGACAACTACCTGTCGATGCGCACGCTGTCCTCGGGGCGGGTGGTCTGGCGCGGCACTCTGGTCGATCCGGCCTGGTGGAACGCGGTCTGGAACACCGTCCGCTTCTCGCTGATCTCGGTCGGGTTCGAGACGGTTCTGGGCCTGATCGTGGCCCTGGTGCTGAATGCCGAGTTCAAGGGCCGCGCCCTGGTGCGCGCCGCCATCCTGATCCCCTGGGCGATCCCGACCATCGTCTCGGCCAAGATGTGGGCCTGGATGCTGAACGACCAGTTCGGGATCCTGAACGACATCCTGCTGCGGCTGGGGCTGATCGGCGAAAAGATCGCCTGGACCGCCAGCACCGAGACAGCGATGACCGCCGTGCTGATCGTCGATATCTGGAAGACCACGCCCTTCATGGCGCTGCTGATCCTGGCCGGGTTGCAGATGGTGCCGCGCGACATCTACGAGGCGGCGCGGATCGACGGCATCCATCCGGTCAAGGTGTTCTTCCGCGTCACCCTGCCGCTGATCAAGCCGGCGCTGATGGTCGCGGTGATCTTCCGCATGCTGGACGCGCTGCGCATCTTCGACCTGATCTATGTGCTGACGCCGAACAGTTCGGCCACCAAGACCATGTCGGTCATCAGCCGCGAGAACATGATCGACTTCGACAAGTTCGCCTATGGCGCGGCGCAATCGACGCTGCTTTTCGCGATCATCGCCGTCTTCGTCAGCGCCTATATCTGGCTCGGCCGCGTGGACCTGGGCGGGGAGGGCTCGAAATGACCCGTCACAAGCTGCTGAAACGGATCGGCTTTTATGCGCTGGTCGCGGTGATCGTCGTCTTTTCGGTCTTTCCCTTCTACTATGCCGTGGTGACCAGCTTTGCCTCGGGGACGGCGCTGTTTCGGGTGAACTACCTGCCCTCGGGGTTCGATCTGCGCAACTACCAGGCAGTGCTGGGCTCGAAGAACTTCCTTTATTCCATCGGCAACTCGCTGATCATCGCGACGCTGACGGTCGGGTTGTCGCTGTTCCTGGGCGTCACCGCCTCATACGCGCTGGCGCGGGTGCGGTTCCGGGGGCGGGGGCTGTTGCTGATGACCATCCTGGCCGTGTCGATGTTCCCGCAGATCGCGGTGCTGGCCGGGCTGTTCGAACTGGTGCGCTTTTTGGGCATCTTCAACACCCATTGGGCGATGATCCTGTCCTATACGATCTTCACGCTGCCCTTCACCGTCTGGGTGCTGACCACCTTCATGCGCGACCTGCCGGTCGAGATCGAGGAGGCGGCCATCGTCGACGGCGCCAGCCCCTGGATCATCATCACCCGTGTCTTCCTGCCGCTGCTGTGGCCGGCGATGGTGACCACCGGGCTTCTGGCCTTCATCGGCGCCTGGAACGAATTCCTGTTCGCGCTGACCTTCACCAGCACCGAAAGCATGCGCACGGTCCCGGTGGCCATCGGCCTGCTTTCGGGCGCGTCCGAGCAAGAGATCCCCTGGGGTCCGATCATGGCCGCCTCGGTCATCGTGACGGTGCCGCTGATCGTCCTCGTCCTCATTTTCCAGCGCAAGATCGTGGCGGGCCTGACCGCCGGCGGCGTGAAAGGTTGAACCATGGCCAAGATCGAGTTGAAGAACGTCACCAAGTCCTATGGCGGCTTGCAGGTCATCAAGGGCATCGACCTGGAGATCCGCAAGGGCGAGTTCATGGTCTTTGTCGGCCCGTCCGGCTGCGGCAAGTCCACGCTGTTGCGACTGGTCTCGGGGCTGGAGGAGATCACCACCGGCGACATGCTGTTCGACGGGCAGCGGGTGAACGACCTGGTGCCCTCGGACCGCGGCATCGCCATGGTGTTCCAGAGCTATGCGCTTTACCCGCATATGAAGGTCTATGACAACATGGCCTTCGGCATGAAGCTGGCCAAGGCCGGCAAACCCGAGATCGACCGCCGCGTGCGCGAGGCGGCGCGGCTGTTGCAGATCGAGCATCTGCTGGACCGCCTGCCCAAGCAACTGTCCGGCGGCCAGCGCCAGCGCGTCGCCATCGGCCGCGCCATCGTGCGCGACCCGCGCGTCTTTCTGTTCGACGAGCCGCTGTCGAACCTCGACGCGGCGCTGCGCGTGCAGACGCGGCTGGAGATCGCCCGGCTGCACCACGGCATGGAGGACGTGACGATGATCTACGTCACCCATGACCAGGTCGAGGCGATGACGCTGGCCGACCGCATCGCCGTGCTGCGCGACGGCAAGCTGGAGCAGGTCGGCACGCCGGCCGAGCTTTACGAGCGGCCGAACTCCACCTTCGTCGCCGGGTTCATCGGCAGTCCCAAGATGAACTTCCTGACCGACGGTTTCGCCCATGCGCATGACTGCGCGACCCTGGGCATCCGGCCCGAGCATATCGACATCGTCGAGGCCGGCCCGTGGTCGGGCGAGGTCGTCCATGCCGAGGATCTGGGCGCCGATCATTACCTCTTCGTCGAGATCGGCGCGGCCGAGCCGCTGGTCGTGCGCCAGTCGGGCAAGCTGGCCCTGCCGCTGGGCACGCGGCTGAGCCTCGCGCCGCGCCTGGGCCACCTGCACCGTTTCGACGCCAACGACGCGCCTATCCGCTGAAATCACCACCCGCTCCCGCAGGGGAGCAACAAGGAGCGATGAATGACCATCCGTGTCACTGTCTGGGGCGAGAACGTCCACGAGCAGAAGAACAAGACCGTCGCGGGGATCTACCCGGACGGCATGCACAACACCATTGCCGGGGCGCTGAACCGCGATGCGGGCATCGCGGCCGGCAGCGTCACCCTGCAAGACCCCGAGCATGGGCTGACGGCCGAGAAGCTGGCCGAAACCGACGTGCTGATCTGGTGGGGCCATTGCGCCCATGGCGAGGTGCAGGATGCGGTGGTCGAGCGCGTGGCCGAGGCGGTCTGGTCCGGCATGGGCATGATCTTCTTGCATTCGGCGCATTTCTCCAAGCCGTTCAAGCGGCTGATGGGCACGCCCTGCAACCTGACCTGGCGCGAGGCGGGCGAACGCGAGCGGCTGTGGCTGACCTCGCGCAACCATCCCATCGCCGCCGGCCTGCCCGATCATTTCGAGCTGGAGCACGAAGAGATGTATGGCGAGCCCTTTGGCGTGCCCGAGCCGCTGGAGACGGTCTTCGTCAGCTGGTTCGCGGGCGGCGAGGTGTTCCGCTCGGGCCTGACCTACAAGCGCGGTGCGGGCAACGTATTCTATTTCCGGCCCGGCCACGAGACCTATCCGACCTATCACGACGCCAATGTGCAGCGGGTGATCCTGAACGCGGTGAAATGGGCGCATAACCCGGCCACGCGGCTGGCGGAGCCGACCGTCGCGCCCAATGTCCCGGTCGAGCAGGCGCTGGAGCCGATCGAGGAACGCGGTCCCAAGCTGCATGCCGCCGGCGAAGAGGGCTATCGCTGATGGTCCGGCTTCTCGTCATCGGCACCGGCGGCATGGCGGCGAACCATGCCCGCGCCTTTGCCGCCATTCCCGGCGTCGAACTGGTCGGCGGCGTGGACCCCAGGCCCGGGCCGCTGGCCGCCTTCAACGCCGAACATGGCATCGCGCACGGCTTCGCCAGCCTGGACGAGGCGCTGGCCTGGGGCGGGTTCGACGCCGCGACCAACGTGACGCCGGATGCCGCGCATTACCCGACCACCATGCCGCTCTTGGCGGCGGGCAAGCATGTGCTTTGCGAAAAGCCGCTGGCCACCAATGCCGCGGATGCCGGGGCCATGGCCGAGGCGGCGGCGCGGGCCGGCGTGGTGAACATGGTCAATCTCAGCTATCGCGACGTGCCGGCGCTGCAAAAGGCTGCCGCGATGGTGCGCGCGGGCGATATCGGCACTGTGCGGCATTTCGAGGCGAGCTATCTGCAAAGCTGGCTGACCCAGCCCAGCTGGGGCGACTGGCGGTCCGACCCGAAATGGCTGTGGCGGGTTTCGACCGCGCATGGCTCCAAGGGGGTGCTGGGCGATGTCGGCATCCATATCCTCGATTTCGCTACCTATGTCGCCGGGCAGGACGCGGCGCAGGTTTCCTGCCTGCTCAAGACCTTCGACAAGGCGCCGGGCGGGCGGATCGGGGATTATGTGCTGGACGCCAATGACAGCGCCACCATGCAGATCGTGCTGGAAAACGGCGCGCTGGGGACGGTGGCGGCGACGCGCTTTGCCACCGGGCACCTCAATGACCTGCGGCTGCGGCTTTATGGCGACCGGGGCGGGCTGGAGGTCGGCTTCGAGAACCGCGTCAGCCGGCTGCGCGCCTGCCTGTCGCCGGACCTGGAAACCGCCGCCTGGCACGAGGTCGACTGCCCGCCGGTGCCGACGATCTACCAGCGCTTCATCGCCGCGATCCGGGGCGAGGGCGCGGCCGATCCCGATTTCGCCCGCGGCGCCGCGCTGCAACGCCTGTTGGACCGGGCCGAGGAATCCTCGGTCGAGGCCGGTCTCGGCCTCGCCGTCTAGGCGCAACCGATCCGGCGGCGGCCTTCTCCTCCCTGCCGCCGCCGGACATCCCGCAAGGAGCATGCCATGACCCAGACCGTTCCCGCGCAATCCCGCCGCGCGCCCCGCATCCGCCTTGGCATGGTCGGCGGCGGGCAGGGTGCCTTCATCGGCGGCGTGCACCGCATCGCCGCCCGCATCGACGACCAGTATGAGTTGGTCGCGGGCTGCTTTTCCTCGACGCCCGGCAAAAGCGCGGCCTCGGCGGCGGAACTGGGCGTGGGCCGCGCCTATGGCGATTTCGCGCAGATGGCGATGCGCGAGGCGCGGCGCAAGGACGGGATCGAGGCGGTCGCCATCGTCACCCCGAACCACCTGCACGCCCCCGTCGCCCGCGAGTTCCTGAAACGCGGCATCCATGTCATCTGCGACAAGCCCCTGACCGCGACCCTGCCCGAGGCGCGCAAGCTGGCCAAGGCCGCTGCGGATTCGGACGCGCTGTTCGTGCTGACGCACAACTATACCGGCTATCCGATGGTCCGGCAGGCCCGTGCCATGACCCTTGCGGGCGAATTGGGCGAGATCCGGCTGGTGCAGGTCGAGTATGCGCAGGACTGGCTGGCCGAGCCCATCGAGCAGGCGGGCAACAAGCAGGCCGGCTGGCGCACCGATCCGGCGCAATCCGGTGCGGGCGGGGCCATCGGCGACATCGGCACCCATGCCTTCAACCTTGCCGGCTTCGTGACCGGGCTGGAGCTTGAGGCACTGGCCGCCGACCTGCAAAGCTTCGTGCCGGGCCGGGCGGTCGACGACAACGGCCATGTGCTGCTGCGCTACCAGGGCGGGGCGCGCGGGATGCTGTGGTGCAGCCAGGTCGCCTCGGGCTGCGAGAATGCGCTGCGGCTGCGGGTTTATGGCACCCGCGCCGGCATCGAATGGGCGCAGGAAGAGCCGAATTACCTGTGGGTCGCGCCCCTGGGCCGGCCGCGCTATCGGCTGTCGCGAGGCGGTTCCGGCACGGGGGCCGAGGCCGCGCGCCTGACCCGCATCCCCGCCGGCCATCCCGAGGGCTATCTGGAGGGTTTCGCGAACATCTATGCCGAGGCGGCGCGCGCCATCCTTGCCCGTCGCGCCGGCGCCGTGCCCGACCCGGCAGTGACCTTCCCCGGCATCCGCGAGGGGTTGGAGGGCGTGGCCTTCGTCGATGCCTGCCTGCGCTCCAGCAGGCGCAACGGCGCCTGGGTCGCGCTGGCGCTTTAGGCCCGGCGGCGGCGGAACCTCCGCATTCTGCCGCATTGTCGCAGCGGTTCCCATGCCGGCCATTGTTCGCGCCGCCCTGCCTATGCTACCCCGCGCCGCGAGAATGGAGGCGCGCGTGATCCTTTGCGAATTCGGTCCCGGGGGCGGGCCGGTCCTGTTTCGGGACCCGCGGGAATTGCTGGTGGTGACCCGGCCCGAGGACGTGGCCCCTGCGCTCGACCATCTGGAGGCCCGGCGCCGGCAGGGGGCATGGATCGCGGGCTACCTGTCCTATGAGCTGGGCTATGCGCTGGAGCCGGTGCTGGCCCGCGACATGCCGGCCGAGCGCCGCACGCCGCTGCTGGCCTTTGCCGTCCATGACGCGCCCCGGCCGGCCCCGCCGCTGCCCGCGGGCGACGCGGCCCGGCTGGCGCCGCTGAAGCCGCTGATCTCGCTGCAGGATTATGCCGCCGCCTTTGCCCGGACCCGCGACTATATTGCGGCGGGGGATTGCTATCAGATCAACCTGACCTTTCCCATCGGTTCGCGCCTCGTTTCCGGCTCGGCGCTGGAGCTTTACGCTGCGCTGGCCGCGCGCCAGCCGGTGGGCTTCGGCGCCTATGCCGATCTGGGGCAGGGGCCGGTGGTGGTCTCGCGCTCGCCCGAGCTGTTCTTCCGCCTTGACGCGCAGGGCCGGATCGAGGCGCGGCCGATGAAGGGCACGGCGCCGCGCGACCCCGATCCGGCGCGCGACGCGGCCCTGGCGGCGGGGCTGGCGGCATCGGAAAAGAACCGGGCCGAGAACCTGATGATCGTGGACCTGCTGCGCAACGACATCGCCCGCATCTCGCGCGTGGGCTCGGTGCGGGTGCCCGAGCTTTTCGCCGTGGACAGCTTTGCCACCGTCCACCAGATGAGTTCGCGCGTGGTGGGCCAGCTGGAACGCCCGGCCGAGCTGGGCGCGCTGATGCGGGCGCTGTTTCCCTGCGGCTCGATCACCGGCGCGCCCAAGATCCGCGCCATGCAGATCATCCGCGAGGTCGAGCCCTTTGCGCGCGGCGTCTATTGCGGCGCCATCGGCTGGATGGCACCGGACGGCGCGGCCTGCTTCTCGGTCGCGATCCGCACGCTTTCGGTCTGGCCGGATGGCGAGGTCACGCTGAATGTCGGTGGCGGCGTGGTGCAGGATTCGACCGCCGAAGGCGAATGGGAGGAGGCGCTATGGAAAGCCCGCTATGCGCAGGATCTGACGACCCCGGATTGCGGCTGATCGAAACGGTGCTGTGGGACGGCGCCCGCTGTCCCCGGATCGAGGGGCATCTGGCGCGGCTGGCGGCGGGGGCGCAGGCGCTTGGCTGGCCCTGCGACCCGCAGGCCGCCCGCGCCGCGCTGGTTGCGCCTGCCGGCCAGCCGGCGCGGCTGCGGCTGACGCTGGATCGCGCCGCGCGGATCGAGGTGACGCGGGGCCCCTTGCCGCAGTCGCGCCCGGAATGGCGGCTGGCGCTGGCCGGCACGCGGCTCGGCTCGGGCGATCCCTGGCTGCGGCTCAAGACCACGCGGCGGGCGCAATACGACGATGCCCGCGCCGCGCTGCCCGAGGGGATCGAGGAGGCGATCTTCCTGAACGAGCGCGGCGAGGTCTGCGACGGCACCATCACCACGGTCTTTTTCGACCGCGGCCAGGGCATGCGCACGCCGCCGCTGTCCTGCGGGCTTTTGCCGGGCGTGCTGCGGGCTGGGATGCTGGCCGAGGGGGCCTGCCGCGAAGAGTTGCTGCCGGCCGGGGATCTGCCGCATGTCCGGCTTTGGGTCGGCAATGCGCTGCGCGGGTTGATCCCCGCCGTCTGGGCGGGCTGAGCCGGTCAGGCCAGGTCGGCCAGCTCGCGTGCGGCGCGTTGCAGCGCCGGCAGATGCGTCATGGCCGTGTCCAGGGACATGCGCTGGACGGGCGCGTGAAAGGTCACGGCGGCCAGCACCCGGCCGCGCGAATACAGCGCCGGGACCGAGATGCCGACCATGCCGGGGATGAATTCCTGGTCGTCGATGGCGTGGCCCTGTTCGCGCACGCGCGCCAGCTCTTCGCGCAGGCTTTCGGCGCTGGCGAAGGTGTTCGGCGTATGCGGATGCAGTTGGGCGTGGCGCAGGAAATGCTCGACGCTCTGCGGGTTCATGAAGGCCAGGCAGACCTTGCCGGCGGCGGTCGCATGCAGCGGCACGCGGGTGCCCAGCCGGATCACCAGCCGCAAGGGCCAGTTCGTCTCGACCCGGTCCACATAGACCAGCGTGTCGCCCTCGGGGATCGAGATCGAGCAGGTTTCGCCCACCGAGGCGAACAGCCGGACCAGCACGTCGTGGCGCGCCAGGTCGTATTGGCCGGCATGCATGACGCCCAGCATCATGCGCCGCAGCTTGAGGCCGGGCAGATAGCTGCGCCCATCGAGTTGCCGCGACAGGTAGCCCTCTTGTTCCAGGGTGGCGACCAGACGGTGGATGGTCGGCTTGGGCAGGCCGAGGCTGGCGTTGATCTCGGTGGCGGTCATCGGCCGCGCCTCGCGCGCCAGCACTTCCAGGATCTGGAGATTGCGCAGGCTTGGGGGCGCCTGGGAACTGTCTTGATACTCTTGCATGGCCTGGAACCCGGTCGCTTTACCGTTCTTATTATCGCAGGAGGGCAGGAGGTCCAGACGTCGCGGGCGCCACTACATCCTTTTGCGCGGATGGCGGCAGGTGCCGGTCCCCGGTCGCTGCACTGTAGCATTTGCGTTGCCCGAGCGTCATCCATCGGTTAGGAACCGCGACTCACAGACCCCGGCAGTTCTGGTATCGGGGGCCGGGCGCACTATATCCGGGGTGACTGCGACGCGGGCAGAGTGGGGGGACCAAATGCTCGATCTGACGACCATCCGCAGCGAGCTCGGCTCGCATTACGATCTCGAGCCCTCGCTCGAGCTGGCCGAGCGCATGGCCGATATCCATGCCCGGATGGGCCGCGTCATGCCCTGGCCCGACTGGGCGATCCATGCCCCCTATGTCGCCGCGATCAACAAGCTCAAGAAAGAGCGCAATGCCGTGGTGCTGGCGCATAACTACATGACGCCGCAGATCTATCACGGCATCTCGGACGTGGTGGGGGACAGCCTGGCGCTGGCCATCGCCGCGACCAAGGTCGAGGCCGAGGTGATCGTGCAATGCGGCGTGCATTTCATGGCCGAGACCTCGAAGATCCTGAATCCGCGGAAAACGGTGCTGATGCCCGACATGGAGGCCGGCTGCTCGCTGGCCGAAAGCATCACCGCCGAGGGCATCGCCGAGATGCGGGCGCGTTATCCCGGCGCGCCGGTGGTCAGCTACGTCAACACCACCGCCGAGGTGAAGGCCGCGTCCGACATCTGCTGCACCTCTGCCAATGCGGCGCAGATCGTCGCGGCGCTGGAAGGCGACACGATCATCATGACGCCCGACAAATGGCTGGCGCAGAACGTCGCGAACAAGGTGCCGCAAAAGCGCATCGTCTGGTGGGACGGCGCCTGCATCGTGCATGAGCAGTTCACGGCGCAGGATCTGCGCGATTTCCGCGACTGGAACCCGGGGCTTAAGATCATCGCCCATCCCGAATGCCCGCCCGACGTGGTGGCCGAGGCCGATTACGCCGGTTCGACCGCCAATATCCAGGGCTGGGTCGAGACGGAGCGGCCCAGGCAGGTGATGCTGGTCACGGAATGCTCGATGGCCTCGAACATCTCGGACGCCAATCCCGAGGTCGAGTTCCTCGGCCCCTGCAACATGTGCCCCTATATGCAGAAGATCACGCTGGAAAAGGTGCTGTGGTCGCTGCACACCATGACCGGCGCGGTCGAGGTCGATCCGCAGGTCGCGGACCGCGCCCGGCGGGCGGTGCAGCGCATGATCGACCTGTCGCAACGCCTGGCGGCCTGACGGATGCGCGAAACCTCGACGCCCCGCGTCATCATCGTCGGCGCGGGGCTGGGCGCGCTTTACGCGGCGCTGAAACTGGCGCCGCGCCCGGTGCTGATGATCTCGCCCGAGGTGCTGGGGCAGGGCGCAAGCTCGGCCTGGGCGCAGGGCGGGGTGGCGGCGGCCATGGACCCGGCCGACAGTGCGCAGGCGCATGCCCGCGACACGCTGCTTGCCGGCGCCGGCACCGTCGATCCCGCCGTCGCGGCGCTGGTCACGGACGAGGCGCGGGCGCATATCCTGGACCTGACCCGGCTCGGCACCCCCTTCGACCGCAAGCCCGACGGCGGCTATGTGCTGTCGCGCGAGGCGGCGCACAGCTTTGCCCGCGTCGTGCGGGTGCAGGGCGACCAGGCCGGGGCCGAGATCATGCGGGCGCTGGTCGCCTGCGTGCGAGAGACGCCCTCGGTCCAGGTGCTGGAGGGCGTCATGGCCACCGGCCTGCGCGTCGAGGAGGGCGTGGTCGCGGGGGTCGAGGTCACGCTTTCCGGTCCGCAGGGCTCGGCGCCCTTCCTGATCCGCGCGCCGGCGGTGCTGCTGGCGGGCGGCGGCTCGGGCGGGCTTTACGCGCTGACCACCAATCCGCCGCGCATCCGCGGCCAGGTGATCGGCATGGCGGCGCGGGCCGGGGCCGAGATCGGCGATGCGGAATTCGTGCAGTTCCACCCCACCGCCATCGGTTGCGGCGAAGACCCGGCGCCGCTGGCCACCGAGGCGCTGCGCGGCGAGGGCGCGCATCTGGTCAACCGGCTGGGCGAGCGCTTCATGCTGGCGGTGCATCCCGATGCCGAGCTTGCGCCGCGCGACGTGGTGGCGCGTGCGATCTATGCCCAGACGCAGGCGGGCTTGCGGCCGATGCTGGACACCCGCGGCTGCCTGGGCGACCGCATCGTGACCGAGTTCCCGGCCGTCGCGGGGGCGTGCTCGCGCGCGGGGATCGACCCCACCCGCGAGCCGATCCCGGTGGCCGCCGCCGCGCATTACCACATGGGCGGCGTGGCGGTGGACGCCGAGGGGCGGGCCAGCCTCGACCGGCTTTGGGTCTGCGGCGAGGCCAGCTCGACCGGGCTGCATGGTGCGAACCGGCTGGCCTCGAACGGGCTTCTTGAGGCGCTGGTCTTTGCCCGCCGCTGCGCGCTCTCCATCGAGGCGCTGCTGGGCCCGGCGCAGGACGCGCCCGAAATCCTGCTGCCCGATCTGCCGCCCGGCCCCGTGCCCGACCCGGCGCTGGTCGCCCGCCTGCGCCGCGCCATGACCGAGGGCGCGGGGGTTTTGCGCGATGCCGGGGGCCTGAGCCGCTGCCTGCGCGAGATCGGGACCATCGAGGCGGCGCAGCCCGATTGCCCGGCGCTCATGAACATGACCGCCACCGCCACGCTGATCGCCGCCGCGGCGCTGATGCGGCAGGAAAGCCGCGGCGCGCATTGCCGCACCGACTTCCCGCAGACCGCGCCCGAGGGTCGCCGCTCGCGCCTGCGGCTGGCCGATGCGCTGGCCCTGCGCGCCTCGCTTGAACCGGAGACGACATGACCGAGATGCCCCCGCTGCCCGAGATGATCCTGGAGCCGCTGCTGCGCGCCGCGCTGACCGAGGATCTGGGCACCTATGGCGACATCACCACGCGCACGGTGATCCCGGCCGGCACCCGCTATCGGGCGCGGATCGTGGCGCGCGAGGCGGGCGTGGCCTCGGGGATGCAACTGGCGGGCATCGCCTTTCGCCTGATCGACCCGGGCCTCGCATGGCGGCCGCTCCATCCCGACGGCAGCCGCTTCCAGCCCGGCGACACCCTGGCCGAGATCGAGGGCGAGGCGGCCTCGATCCTCTCGGCCGAGCGGGTGGCGCTGAACTTTGCCGGCCGGCTGTCCGGCATCGCCACGCAGACGGCGGCATTCGTGGCCGAGACGGCGGGCACGAAGGCGCGCATCACCTGCACCCGCAAGACCACGCCGGGGCTGCGGCTGGTCGAGAAGCAGGCGGTCCTGCATGGCGGCGGCTTCAACCACCGCTTCGGCCTGTCGGACGCGATCCTGGTCAAGGACAACCACATCGCGGCGGCGGGCGGCATCCGGCCGGTCCTGCAGGCGATCAAGGCCCGCGCCTCGCACATGATGCGGGTCGAGATCGAGGTGGACCGGCTGGACCAGCTTGCCGAGGTGCTGGAGGAGGGCGGCGCCGATGTCGTGCTGCTGGACAACATGCAGACGGCGGAGTTGCGCGAGGCGGTCGCCATGACCGCGGGCCGCGTGGTGCTGGAAGCCTCGGGCAACATGCGACTCGCCCGTGTGGCCGAGGTGGCGGCGACGGGGGTGGACTACATCTCGGTCGGCGCGCTGACCCATTCGGCGCGCACGCTGGATCTGGGTCTGGATTTCTGACCAAAATCGCGTCGCTGCGGAAATCCCGAACTTACTCAGGTCACTGAACCGCGTATCTCGAAAATGACCGGCTGCGGCCCGGATCGCCAATGCCCGGCCGATACCGGGCGTTTCCGCCACGTTCCGCCGAAAAGCAGTTATCGCTAACATTTTTCCTTGCATGGCTTGCGGTCTGTCGTGCTTTAAGCAGAGTCGGGGAAACGGCCCGGATTTCCTTGCGGGCGCGATGACTGGACAGGGGAACGAATGGCCAAGGACGAGATGCCCAAGAGCGATTTCCGCGATGCAATCCTGTGGCACCTGACCTATACGCTGGGCAAGGACCCGGATCATGCGCAGGTCTTCGACTGGCGGCTGGCGCTGAGCCATGCGGTGCGCGACCGCATCGTGGATCGCTGGATGGCATCCACCCGCGCCACCTATCGCGCCGATGCCAAGCGGGTCTATTACCTGTCGATGGAATTCCTGATCGGCCGGCTGCTTCAGGACAATATCGTCAACCTGCAACTGGCCGACCAGGCGCAGGCGGCGATCGAGAGCTTCGGCCTCGATTACCGCGACCTGCTGCTGGACGAGCCCGACGCGGCGCTGGGCAATGGCGGGCTGGGGCGGCTGGCGGCCTGTTTCATGGAATCGCTGGCCACGCTGGGCTGCCCGGCCTATGGCTACGGCATCCGCTACGAGCACGGGCTGTTTCGCCAGAGCTTTGCCGAGGGCCGGCAGATGGAGGCGCCCGAGGACTGGCTCGCGCAGCCCTATGTCTGGCAGTTCGAGCGCCCCGAGGCGCGTTTTACCCTGGGTTTCGGCGGCCGCGTCGTCACCCGCGACGGCAAGCCGGTCTGGGAGCCCGAGAACTTCGTGCAATCCGAAGCCTATGACGTCCCGGTCATCGGCTGGCGGGGAGCCTGGGCCAACACGCTGCGGCTCTGGGCCGGGCGGGCGGTCGACCCCTTCGACCTCGGCCGCTTCAACGCCGGCGACTTCACGGCGGCCGCCGAGGCCGAGGCGCTGGCCCGCACCATCTCGCGCGTGCTTTATCCCGAGGATTCGACCGAAGCCGGCAAGCGGCTGCGGCTGACGCAGGAATATTTCTTCTCGGCCGCGTCGATCCGCGACATGCTGCGCCGGTTCGAGGCCGATCACGCCGACCTGCGCCTCTTGCCGCAAAAGGTGGCGATCCAGCTCAACGACACCCATCCGGCCATCGCCGGGCCGGAATTGCTGCGCATCCTGCATGACGAGCGCGGCCTGCCCTTCGACGAGGCGCTGGCGATCACCCGGGCCTGCGTGAACTACACCAACCACACGCTCTTGCCCGAGGCGCTGGAAAGCTGGGGCGAGGGGCTTTTCGGCGAGTTGCTGCCGCGCCATCTGCAGATCATCGACCGCATCGATGCCGAGGACGCCAAGGCCCATCCCGACCGCCGGAACGCGGCGCGGGGCGAGAGGCGGGTCAGGATGGGCGAGCTGTCCTTCATCCTGTCGAACCGCGTCAACGGCGTCTCGGCGCTTCATACCGGGCTGATGAAGACCACGGTTTTCGCCGACCAGCATCGCATCTGGCCCGATCGCATCGTGAACCAGACCAACGGCGTCACCCCGCGCCGCTGGCTGCATGGTTGCAACCCGCGCCTGTCGCGGCTGATCACCCAGACCATCGGCGACGGCTGGGTGGGCGATCTGGAGCAGTTGCAGGCGCTGGAGCCCCATGCCGCCGATGCCGGCTGGCTGGAGCAGTTCGCCGCCGTGAAGGCCGCGAACAAGGCCGATCTGAGCGACTGGGCCCGCCGCGAACATGGCCTGACGCTGAATCCGCAGGCGCTGTTCGACGTGCAGATCAAGCGCATCCACGAATACAAGCGCCAGCACCTGAACATCCTGGAGGCCATCGCGCTGTGGCAGGAGATGCGCGAGAACCCGTCCGCCGACTGGACGGCGCGGGTCAAGATCTTTGGCGGCAAGGCGGCGCCGGGCTATTTCTTCGCCAAGGACATCATCCGGCTGATCAACGACGTGGCCGGCGTCATCAATGCCGACGCGGCGACGAACGAAAAGCTGCAGGTCGTCTATCTGCCGAATTACAACGTGACGCTGGCCGAGCGGCTGATCCCCGCCGCCGACCTGTCCGAGCAGATCTCGACGGCCGGCAAGGAGGCGTCGGGCACCGGCAACATGAAGTTCGCGCTGAACGGTGCGCCGACCATCGGCACGCTGGACGGCGCCAATGTCGAGATCCGCGAGCTGGTGGGGCCCGAGAACTTCTTCCTGTTCGGCCTGACCGCCGAGGAGGCCGAGGCCCGTCGCGCCGTTCCCGACCATGCCGCCAGGGCGGTCGCTGGCGATCCGCGGCTCAAGCGCGCCATCGAGGCGATCCGCAGCGGCATCTTCAGCCCAGGCGAGCCGGACCGCTATGCGAATATCGTCGAGAACCTGACGGGGGCGGATTACTTCCTCGTCGCCTCGGATTTCGCCGATTACTGGCGGGCGCAGCGCGAGGTCGATTTCGCCTATGCCGACCGCGACGGCTGGGCGCGGATGGCGGCGCTGAACGTGGCGCGCTCGGGCTGGTTCTCGTCGGATCGCACGATCCGCGGCTACATGCAGGACATCTGGAACGCGAAAAGCCTGCTCGGGCAGGAGTGACGCCATCGCGGAGGGGGAACCATGGCGCAGATCGACCCGAATGAAGTCGCGGATCCCGCGGTGCTGGCCCGCATCGTCGAGGGACGCTTCGACGATCCCTTCGCGGTCCTTGGCCCGCATCAGCGGGGCAGCATGCGGCATGTCACCGCCTTCGACCCCGGTGCGATCGAGATGGCGGCCATGGTGGGCGGCAAGGCGCATCCGCTGAACCCGGTCGAGGGCTGTCCGGGCCTGTTCCACGGCAAGGTGCCCGGCGCGGAACCCTATCTGCTGCGCGGGCGCCGCGACGGCGAGGAATGGCTGGTCGAGGATGCCTATCGCTTCGGCCCGTTCCTGGGCGAGCTTGACGAATACCTGCTGGGCGAGGGCCGGCACCAGCGGCTTTGGCAGGCGCTCGGCGCCCATGTGATCGAGCATCAGGGCACGCGCGGCACGCATTTCGCGGTCTGGGCGCCCAATGCCCGCCGCGTGTCGCTGGTCGGGGATTTCAACGCCTGGGACGGGCGGCGCCATGTCATGCGCAGGCGCGGCGCGACCGGCGTGTGGGAGATCTTCATGCCCGATCTGGGCGAGGGCACGGCCTATAAATACGAGATCCTCGGTGCCTATGGCGGGCTGGCGCAAAAGGCCGATCCGGTCGGCTTCGGCGCCCAGCACCCGCCGGCGACGGCTTCGGTGGTGTGCGAGATCGCGGGCTATGGCTGGTCGGATGGCGGCTGGATGGGCACGCGGGCCGAGGCGCAGCGCATCGACCGGCCGATCTCGATCTACGAGGTGCACCTGGGCAGTTGGCGCAGGAAGGACGGCGGCCGGCCGATCTCGTATCGCGAGGCGGCGGTGGAACTGGTCGAGTATGCCAGGGATATGGGCTTCACCCATATCGAACTGCTGCCGATCAGCGAATATCCCTTTGACGGCTCCTGGGGCTATCAGCCGGTCGGGCTGTTCGCGCCGACGATCCGCTTTGGCCCGCCGCACGAGTTCCGCGACCTGGTGAATGCCGCGCACAAGGCGGGGCTGGGGGTGATCCTGGACTGGGTGCCGGGGCATTTTCCGACCGATCCGCACGGGCTGGTGCAGTTCGACGGCACCGCGCTTTACGAACACGCCGACCCGCGCGAGGGCTTTCATCAGGACTGGAATACCCTGATCTACAATTACGGCCGCAGCGAGGTGATGAACTACCTGACCTCGAACGCGCTTTATTGGCTCAGGGAATATCACGTCGACGGGCTGCGGGTGGATGCGGTGGCGTCGATGCTCTACCGCGACTATTCCCGCGCCGAGGGGCAATGGGTGCCGAACAAGGACGGCGGGCGCGAGAATTACGAAGCCATCGCCATGCTGCAGGAGATGAACCGCCTGACCTATGGCGAGGAGCCGGGCATCATGACGGTGGCCGAGGAATCGACCTCATATCCCAGGGTCTCGCGGCCGGTGCACGAAGGCGGCCTGGGCTTTGGCTTCAAGTGGAACATGGGCTGGATGAACGACACGCTGGACTATATCCGGCGCGAGCCGATCCATCGCAAGCATCATCACCACCAGATGACCTTCGGCCTGCATTACGCCTTTTCCGAGAATTTCATCCTGCCGATCAGCCATGACGAAGTGGTGCACGGCAAGGGCTCGATGCTGGCCAAGATGCCGGGCAGCGAATGGGAGAAATTCGCCAACCTGCGCGCTTATTACGGCTTCATGTGGGGCCATCCGGGCAAGAAGCTGTTGTTCATGGGCCAGGAATTCGCCCAAGGCTCGGAATGGAACCACGACGCCGAGATCGACTGGGCCTGCATCGGCAACCCGCTGCATTACGGCATGCAATTGCTGGTGCGCGACCTGAACGCGATCTATTGCGCCACGCCCGCGCTTTACGCGCGTGATTGCGACGGCGCGGGCTTCCAGTGGATCGAGGCCAACGACGCCGCCCATTCCATCTATGCCTGGGTGCGGCGCGGGGGGCCGGGCGACCCCGAGGTGGTGGTGGTCTGCAACTTCACCCCGGTCGAACGCAGCGGCTGGCGCATGGGCTTTCCGCAGGCGGGCCTGTGGCGCGAGGTGCTGAACACCGATGCCGAGGTCTATGGCGGGGCCGGGCGCGGCAATCTGGGCCGTATCTCTGCCCTGCCGGGCGAGAGCCATGGCCAGCCCGCCCATGCGGAACTGGTGCTGCCGCCGCTTTCGACGCTGATCTTCATCAAGGACGACAAGACGTAACCATCCCGCGCGCAGGCGCCGGGTAAAGAGGGAGGGGATAGAGATGGCCCAGCGTGAGGAAAGGCTTTCCAGAAGATCCATGGCCTTCATTCTGGCCGGCGGACGCGGCTCGCGCCTGCGCGAACTGACCGACAAGCGGGTCAAGCCGGCGGTCTATTTCGGCGGCAAGTCGCGGATCATCGACTTTGCGCTGTCGAACGCGCTGAACTCGGGCATCCGCAAGATGGCGCTGGCCACGCAATACAAGGCCCACAGCCTGATCCGCCATGTCCAGCGCGGCTGGAACTTCTTTCGGGCCGAGCGCAACGAATTCCTGGACATCCTGCCCGCGTCCCAGCGCTACGACGAGTCGATGTGGTATCGCGGCACGGCCGACGCCGTGGCGCAGAACATCGACATCATCGACAGCTACGGCGTGGATTACGTCCTGATCCTGGCCGGCGACCATATCTACAAGATGGATTACGAGCTGATGATCCGCCACCATGTCGAGGCGGGCGCGGACGTGACCATCGGCTGCCTGACCGTGCCGCGGGCCGAGGCCTCGGCCTTCGGGGTCATGGCGGTGGACGGCAAGGACGTCATCACCAGCTTCCTGGAAAAGCCCAAGGACCCGCCCGGCACGCCCGACGACCCGGATGTGACGCTGGCCTCGATGGGCATCTATGTGTTCCGCTGGGATTTCCTGCGCGACCTGTTAATCCGCGACATGCAGGACGACAATTCCAGCCACGATTTCGGCAACGACCTGATCCCGGCCATCGTGCGGGACGGCAAGGCGCAGGCGCATCGCTTCGCCGACAGCTGCGTGCGGGCCTCGGGCGATCCGGTCTATTGGCGCGACGTGGGCACGGTCGATGCCTTCTGGCGGGCGAATATCGACCTGACCGACTTCAACCCCGACCTGAACCTGTGGGATCGCGACTGGCCGATCTGGACCTATTCCGAACTGGTCCCGCCCGCGAAGTTCATCCATGACGAGCCGGACCGCCGCGGCAGCGCCGTCAGCTCGCTGATCTCGGGCGGCTGCATCATCTCGGGCAGCGAGATCCGCGAGTCGCTCTTGTTCACCCAGGTCCACACCAATTCCTATTCCAGCCTGGAGCGCGCGGTGGTGCTGCCCTATGCCAACGTCGCGAGGCACGCACGCTTGACCAATGTGGTCATTGACCGCGCCGTCAGAATCCCCGAAGGGCTGGTCGTCGGCGAGGACCCCGACGAGGACGCGAAATGGTTCCGCGTCTCGGAAGGCGGCGTCACGCTGATCACGCAGGACATGCTGGATCGAAGGGAAGCGTCTTTATGACAAGGGTTCTGTCCGTCGCCTCGGAATGCGTGCCGCTGGTCAAGACCGGCGGCCTTGCCGATGTGGCCGGCGCGCTGCCGGCCGCGTTGGCCGGGCAGGGCGTCGGGATGCGGGTGCTGTTGCCCGGCTATCCCGCGGTGCTGGAGGCCGCGGCCAAGGCGCCGGTGGTGCGCGAGATCCCGGATCTGTTCGGCGGCCCGGCCTGCATCCGGCGCGGTGCGCTGGGAAAGGCGGTGCTTTACATCCTGGACGCGCCGCATCTTTTCGACCGGCCGGGCGGCATCTATCTGGGGCCGGACGGCCGCGACTGGCCCGACAATCCGCAGCGTTTCGCCGCGCTTTGCAAGGCAGCCGCGCTGATCGCCGCCGAGGGCGTCGAGGACTGGCGCCCGCAGGTGCTGCACCTGCACGACTGGCAGGCGGGGCTGACCCCGATCTATCTGCGCCAGGCGGGGGTGCGCGACGTCAGGACGCTGCTGACCATCCACAACATCGCCTTTCAGGGGCTGGCCCCGGCGCATATGCTTTCGGCGTTGCAATTGCCGGCGCATCTCTTCAACCCGAGCGGTTTCGAATATTGGGGCCGGATCTCGGCGCTGAAGGCGGGGATCGTCTTTGCCGACAAGGTCTCGACCGTCAGCCCGACCTATGCCGAAGAGCTGATGACCCCCGAATTCGGCATGGGGATGGAGGGCGTGCTGGCCGACCGCGCCGGCGATTTCACCGGCATCCTGAACGGCATCGACCTGGACGCCTGGAAGCCGCCCTATGCCACGCCCCAGGGCAAGGCGCCCCATCGCGCGGCGCTGCGCAAGGAATTCGGACTGCCCGAGGCGGACGGGCCGCTTTGCGTGGTGGTCTCGCGGCTGACCGGGCAGAAGGGGCTGGACCTGTTGATCGAGGCGCTGCCGGCGCTTCTGGAAAACGGCGGCCAGCTGGCGGTGCTGGGCTCGGGCGACCCTGGGCTTGAGGCGGCTTTCGCCAAGGCCGCCGCCCGCCATGCCGGCGTTGCCTTGCGGCTGGGCTATGACGAGGCGCTGTCGCGGCGCATGATCGCCGGCGGCGACGCCATCCTCGTGCCCTCGCGCTTCGAGCCCTGCGGGCTGACGCAGCTTTACGGGTTGCGCTTTGGCACGCTGCCGCTGGTGGCGCTGACCGGCGGGCTGGCCGACACGGTCATCAACGCGTCGGTGGCGGGGCTGGCCGCCGGGGTGGCGACCGGGGTGCAGTTCCATCCGGTCGATGCGCGGACGCTGTCCCGCGCGCTGACCCGGCTTTGCGCGCTCTGGCATCAGCCGGCGGCGTGGCAACGCATGATGGACAATGCCATGGCCCACCCGGTCGGCTGGGACGCCTCGGCGCGCGCCTATGCCGAGCTGTTCGAGGCGATGGCCGCCTGATGACCGGGCTGCGTATCTTCGAGGGCCGGGCGGAACCGCTGGGCGCCACTTTCGATGGCGATGGCGTGAACTTCGCCGTGTTTTCCGAACATGCGCGGCGGGTGACGCTGTGCCTGTTCTCGCCCGACGGCCGGACCGAGACGCACCGGCTGGACCTGCCGGAACGCGACGGCGATGTCTGGCACGGCTATGTCCCCGGCCTGCGCCCCGGCCAGCTTTACGGGCTGCGCGCCGACGGCCCCTATGCGCCGGCCGAGGGGCACCGCTTCAATTATCACAAGCTGCTCATCGATCCCTATGCCAAGCGGCTGACCCGGCATCCGGTCTGGCACGACGCGCTGATGGGCTATGCCGTCGGCTCGCCCGACGCCGATCTCAGCTTCGACCGCCGCGACAGCGCGCGCTTCATGCCGCGCTCTGTGGTCGAGGATCCGTCCTTCGCCTGGGGCGCCGACCAGCCGCCGCGCCGCGACATCGCCGAGACGGTGATCTACGAGGCCCATGTCAAGGGCCTGACCCAGCTGCATCCCGACGTGCCCCATCGCGGCAGCTTTCTGGGCCTCGCCTCGGACCCGGTCCTGGAACACCTGCAATCCCTGGGCGTCACCGCGCTGGAGCTGCTGCCGGCGCAGGCCTTCCTGAACGACCGTTTCCTGCTGGAAAAGGGGTTGGTGAACTATTGGGGCTACCAGACGCTGGGCTTTTTCGCCCCTGACCCGCGCTATCTGGCCAAGGATCAGATCGCCGAGTTCCAGCACATGGTCGCCCGCATGCACGCTGCCGGGATCGAGGTCATCATGGACGTGGTCTACAACCACACCGGCGAGGGCAACGAGCTTGGCCCGACGCTGTCCTTTCGCGGCCTCGACAACCGCAGCTATTACCGCCTGCAGGAAAATCCCCGCCATTACGTCGACGACACCGGCACCGGCAACACGCTGAACGTCAATCACCCCATGGTGCTGCGCATGGTCATGGACAGCCTGCGCTATTGGGTCGAGGTGATGCATGTGGACGGCTTTCGCTTCGATCTTTGCACGGCGCTGGGGCGGCGGGTGCGCGGCGGTTTCGACCGCAGCGCCTCATTCTTCGATGCGATCCGGCAGGACCCGGTGCTGACGCGGGCCAAGCTGATCGCCGAGCCCTGGGACATCGGACCCGGCGGCTATCAGGTCGGGGGCTTCCCGCCGCCCTTCCTGGAGTGGAACGACAAGTATCGCGACGGCATCCGCCGCTTCTGGCGCGGCGACGCGCGGCAGGTGCCCGAGCTTGCCGACCGCATGGCCGGCTCGGCCCGGCAGTTCGACCATTCAGGCCGGCCCGCCACCTCGTCGGTGAACTTCCTAACCGCGCATGACGGCTTTACGCTGATGGATGTGGTCAGCTACGGCGAAAAGCACAACGCCGCCAATGGGGAACAGAATCGCGACGGCCATTCCGAGAATTTCTCGGACAACATGGGTGTCGAGGGGCCCAGCGACGATCCCGCCATCCTTGACGCCCGCGCGCGCCGGCGCCGCAACCTGCTGGCGACGCTGCTTTTGTCGCAGGGCACGCCGATGCTGCTGGCCGGGGACGAGCTGGGCAATTCGCAGGCCGGCAACAACAACGCCTATTGCCAGGACAACCAGATCGGCTGGGTGCAGTGGGACGGCGCCGATCCTGCGTTTCTGGACTTTACCCGCAGGCTCATCGCCTTTCGCCGCGCCCATCCGATCCTGCGGCAGAAACGCTTTCTGCATTCGCGCCCGCGCCTGACCGACGGGCTGCCCGACCTGTTCTGGCTGCGCCCGGACGGAGAGGAGATGACCCCGGCCGACTGGGGCAATCCCGAGCTGCGCGTGCTTTGCGCCGAGCTGCGCATGGCCGCCGGCACCCCCGATTATGCGCAGCGCGAGGAGGCGCTGTTTCTGGTCTTCAACAACGGCGACCCGCTGGAGGTGGTGCTGCCCGAACGCCCCGAGGGCTGGCGCTGGCGGCTGCACCTGGACACCAGCCGCCCCGATCTGGCCCCGCATGTGATCGAGGGCGACCGGCTGGCGGTGGACGGCCAGTCCGTCCTCGCCTTCGATCTGGAGCGCGACCGTGACTGATCCGCGCCTGATCCTGGCGGAACGGATGGGCGTGCTGCCGGGCTTTCACGACCTTGCCGGGCAATGGCGCGAGACCTCGGTCGAGACCGCCGCGGCGCTGCTTGCCGCCATGGGGCTTGCCGTGCCCACCGCGGCCGAGGCGCAGGCGGCGCTGGAGGCTCACGCCGACCGCCTGCCGCGGGACGTGATCTGCGCCGCCGGTTCCCGCCCCGACCTGGCCGTCGGCGACTGGCAGGTGACGTTCGAGAATGGCGCCCAACAGGAGGGCCGCGGCCCGCTGCCCGCGCTGCCGCTGGGCATCCACCGTTTGCAGGCCGGGGGCCGGGACTATACGCTGCTTGCCGCGCCGCCGCGCCTGCCCGAGCCGGCGCGGTGCTGGGGGCTGATCGCGCCGCTTTACGGCATCTCGCAGGCGGGGATCGGCAGCTATGCCGACCTTGCGGTGCTGGCGCGGGGCATGGGCGGGCAGGGCGCGGCTTTCCTGGGCATGAACCCGGTCCATGCCGGCTTCCCGACCGTGCCGCATCTCTTCAGCCCCTACACCCCGTCGCATCGCCGGCGGCTGAACGTGATCCACCTGCCCGGCGGCGCGGGCACCCCCGGCCCGCGTGTCGATTACGCCCGCGACATCCCGGCCCGCATGGCGGCGTTGCGCGCGGAATACGACGCCTTTCCGGGCGATCCGGCCTTTGACGCCTGGCAGGCGGCCGAGGGCGAGGGCCTGCAGCGCTTTGCCCTGCATCAGGCGCTGTCGGTTCGGCTGGGCGCCTTCTGGAGCGATTGGCCGGCGACGCTTGCCTCGCCCGACACGCTCGCCGCCCTTGCCGCGCGCGCGGAACTGGCCGGCGAGATGCGCTTTCATGCCTGGCTGCAATGGCGGGCCGAACGGGCGCTGGCGGCGGCCGGGCAGGCGGCGCGCGACGGAGGCATGGCGCATGGGCTCTATCTCGACCTCGCCGTGGGCACCCATCCCTTCGGTGCCGAGACATGGGAGGATCGCGCCAGCTTCGCCTTTGGCGCCTCGCTTGGCGCGCCGCCCGACGGTTTTGCGCCCGAGGGGCAGAACTGGTCGCTGGCACCCTTCAACCCGCTGGGCCTGCGCGCCCAGGCCTATGCGCCGCTGGCCGAAACCCTGCGCCGCCAGCTGCAATTCGCGGGCGTGCTGCGCATCGACCACATCCTGGGCTTCGAGCGCGCCTTCTGGGTGCCCGATGCGGCACCCGGCGCCTATGTCGCCATGCCGCGCGACGCCATGCTGGCCGTGGCCCGGATCGAGGCCGCGCGTGCAGGCGATGCCGTCATCGTCGGCGAGGATCTGGGCAATATCCCCGAGGGGCTGCGCGATGCGCTGGCCGCCTCGGGCATCCTCGGCTGCCGCGTCGCGATGTTCGAGCGCGACGGCTGGCATCCGCCGGTCTTTCGCCCTGCCGAAGCCTATGACCGCGGCGCCATCGCCAGCTTTTCGACCCATGACCTGCCGACGTGGCGCGGCTGGCGGCAGGGCGCCGATATAACGGCCCGCGGCCGCATCTCCGGCCAGGATACCGCCACCCAGCACAGCGAACGCGCCGAGGAGGTTGCCGCCTTCGACCGGCTCCTGCCCGATCCCGGCGTCGATGTGCTGCACGGCTTTCTGGCCCGCACGCCGTCGCGGCTGGTGGCGGTGCAGGCCGAACTGCTGCTCGACATGGCCGACCAGCCGAACCTGCCCGGCACGGTCGGCGAATATCCGAACTGGCAGCTGCGCCTGCCGGTGGCGGCCGGGGATTTCCCGGCATTGCCCTCGGTCGCGCGGACTGCCAGCATCATGCGTGACCACGAACGCTAAGGAGAGGTCCATGACCGTTCACACCGTCCCGACCCAGCCCATCGCGGGGCAGAAACCCGGCACCTCGGGCCTGCGCAAGAAGACCCCGGTCTTCATGCAGCCGCATTACCTGGAAAACTTCGTGCAGGCGATCTGGAACGGCACCGGCGGCGCCGAAGGCAAGACCTATGTGCTGGGCGGAGACGGGCGCTATTTCGGCGACCGCGCCGCGCAGGTCATCCTGCGCATGGCGGCGGCCAGCGGCGCGAAAAAGGTGATCGTCGGGCAGAACGCGCTGCTCTCGACCCCCGCCGCCTCGCACCTGATCCGGCTGCGCGGGGCGGATGGCGGCATCATCATGTCCGCCAGCCACAATCCCGGCGGCCCGACCGAGGATTTCGGCGTCAAGTATAACGTCGCCAATGGCGGCCCGGCGCCCGAGCCGGTGACCGAAAAGATCTTCGAGGCCACCAAGGCGCTGACCGAATACCGCATCCTGGACGCGCAGGACGTCGACCTGTCCACGCCGGGGACCAGGATTCTGGGCGGGATGGAGATCGAGGTGGTCGATCCGGTCGCCGACTACGCCGACCTGATGCGCTCGATCTTCGACTTCGACAAGATCCGCGCGCTGTTCGCGGACGGCTTCCGCATCCGCTTCGACGCCATGCACGCGGTGACCGGACCCTATGCCAAGGCGATCCTGGAGGGTGAGTTGGGCGCGCCCGCGGGCTCGGTGGTGAATGCTGTCCCAAGCCCCGATTTCGGCGGCGGCCATCCCGATCCGAACCCGATCTGGGCCAAGGATCTGATGGATGCGATGTTCGGCGCGGATGCGCCCGATTTCGGCGCCGCCTCGGACGGGGATGGCGACCGCAACATGATCGTCGGCCGCGACTGCTATGTGACGCCTTCGGACAGCCTTGCGGTGCTGGCGGCCAACGCGACGCTGGTCCCGGCCTATGCCGGCGGGCTGAAGGGCGTGGCGCGCTCCATGCCGACCTCGCGGGCGCTGGACCGGGTGGCCGAGAGCCTGGGCCTTGCCTGCTACGAGACGCCGACCGGCTGGAAGTTCTTCGGCAACCTGCTCGATGCCGGCAAGGCGACGCTCTGCGGCGAGGAAAGCGCCGGCACGGGCTCGGACCATGTGCGGGAAAAGGACGGGCTCTGGGCGGTGCTGTTCTGGCTGAACCTGCTGGCCGAGCGCCGGCAGCCGGTGGCCGGGATCATGGCCGATCACTGGGCGAAATACGGCCGCAACTATTATTCCCGCCACGACTACGAGGCGGTGGATGCGGCGGCCGCGGGCGAGCTGGTGGCGGCGTTGCGGGGCAAGCTGGACGGCCTGCCGGGCCGGTCCGCGGCCGGGCTGCGGATCGAGGCGGCGGACGAGTTCGCCTATGACGACCCGGTCGACGGCTCGCGCAGCGAGGGACAGGGCCTGCGCATCATGACCGAAGGCGGCGGGCGCATCGTGCTGCGCCTGTCGGGCACCGGCACCGAGGGCGCGACGCTGCGCGTCTACCTGGAGCGGGTCGAGACCGACCCGGCCCGGATGCAGGACGATCCGCAAGAGGCGCTGGCCGGGGTCATCGCCGCCGCCGAGGAAATCGCCGGCATCCGCGCCCGCACCGGCCGCACCGCGCCCGACGTGATCACCTGAGCGCCGGTTTAGCCCGTCGGGGGCCGGGCTCAGCCGGCGGCCAGTTCGTCCCAGCAGGCCAGCGCATGGCCGGCATACATCATGCCCGGCCCGCCGCTCATCTGGATCGCCATGGACAGCACGTCGCCCAGTTCCTCGCGCGTGGCGCCAGCCTTCATCAGCGCCTCGACATGAAGCAGGATGCAGGGTTCGCAACGCTGGACGATGGCCATGCCAAGGGCGATGAATTCCCTGGTCTTGACGTCCAGCACGCCGCCGTCATGCACCGCCTTGGACAGCGTGCCAAAGCCCTTGGCGGTGTCGGGGATGGCCTTGTTCATTACCCGCAATTCGCCGCGCATCCCGTCGATCTTTGCCTTGTAGCTCATGGTTCGCACTCCTTCTGGGCCGGGCATGGCCTTAGCCCGGCGCGAATGGGTGCGGCTTGATCCAGATCAAGGAAGTTGCGAATTTTCGCAGGTTTGCGGCAAGGTTCAGACCCGCCGCCCGCGCACCCAGGTCTCGCGCATGACCGGCGTGTCCTCCAGCATCGCGAAGCGGATCAGGTCGGCGCGCAGCCCCGGCGCAAGGCGGCCGCGGTCGGCCAGCCCCGCCGCCCGGGCCGGGTTGGCCGTCACCGTCGCCACGGCGCGCGGCAGGTCGTCCCATATCCGCGCCAGGATCAGCGCCCCGGCCAGCAATCCCGAGGGCACATAGTCCGACGACAGGATGTCCAGGTGCCCGGCCCGCGCCAGTTCTGCCGCCGAGACATTGCCGGAATGGCTGCCGCCGCGGATCAGGTTCGGCGCCCCCATCATCACCATGATGCCGTGGTCGTGGCAGGCGGCCGCTGCCTCGGGGGTGGTCGGGAACTCGGCCAGCCGCACGCCATGGCCGGCCGAAAGCGCGACATGTTCGGCCGTGGTGTCGTCGTGGCTGGCCAGCACCGCGCCCAGCCGGTGCGCGATCTCGACCGCGGCGGCCTCGTGCCGGTCGCCGAAGCGCGCGCGCAGATCCTTGAGCCGGGCGACGTGATCGGCGAATTCCGCGTCCGAAAGCTTGTATTTCCCCTGCACGTATTGCGCCAGCTTCGAGACGTCGCGGAACTGGCGCTGGCCGGGAGTGTGATCCATCAGGCTGATGATGCCGACCCGGTCCTCGGGCCCGAACTCGTCCAGCTCGGCCAGCAGGGTCTGCGAGCAGATTTCGGCGCGCAGATGCAGGAAATGGCTGATGCGCAAGGCGTCCCGCGCCCGGATCGCCGCCAGCTCATGCGCCAGTTCGCGGGCATATTTGTCGTAATCCTGATCCGGCCCCTCGTTCGGGATCGAGCCCACGCGCATGGCGTCGAAGACCGTGGTGATGCCGCAACCGGCAAGCTCGGCGTCATGCGCCAGGATGGCGGCGGCATGGGGCCAGTCCACGCCGGGGCGCGGGCGGATGTGGCGCTCCAGGTTGTCGGTGTGCAATTCGACCATGCCGGGGGCGAGGTAGTCGCCGCCCATGTCCAGCGCACCGGCGGGAACGGCGGTGCCCGGCTGGATCGCGGCGATGGCGCCGTCCTCGACGACGATGGCACCGGGCGTCACGGCTTCGGGCAGGATCAGGCGGGCATTGGCGAGGATGGTGCGGGTCATGGCGGGCTTTCGGGTTTCGGCGGGCAAGGGGTGGCCGATTGCGGCGCCATGGTCAAGCGCGGCGCCCGGTGGGCCGGGGGCGGGGGCGCTGCCCCCACGCCGGACCGGCCCCTTGGCGGGGCCTGTCCGGCGTTCCCCCGGGGTATTTCGGCAACGGAAAGGGCGCAGGAGCGGTCAGTTGCAGAGCGCGGCCACCCATTGCGGCACCACCTCGGTCGCGGGGCCGGTGCGGCGATCGGTGAAATCGCGGCTGACGGCCGAGGCGGCCAGGTTCAGTTCGACCGTTTCGGCACCGTTGCGGCGGGCGTGCTGCGCCAGCCCCGCCGCCGGATAGACGAGGCCCGAGGTGCCGATGGCGGCGAAGAGGTCGGCCTGTTCGACCGCCTCCCATATCCGCTCCATGTGATAGGGGATCTCGCCGAACCAGACGATGTCGGGCCGTGTCTGCGGCTTGCCGCAGCTGGGGCAGGAGTCCAGCGCCCGCATCACCAGCGCCGCCGGCCAGCGATGCCCGCAGCCGGCGCAGAGCGCGCCGAGCAGGCTGCCATGCATGTGGATCACCTCGGGCGAGCCGCCGCGTTCGTGCAGGTCGTCCACGTTCTGCGTGACCAGCGTCACCCGGTGATGTTCCGCAAGCCGTGCAAGCGCCCGATGCGCAAGGTTGGGCTGGGCGCGGGCGGCATCGGCGCGGCGCTGGTTGTAGAAGCGATGCACCAGGGCCGGGTCGCGCTGAAAGCCCTGGGGCGTGGCGACGTCCTCGATCCGGTGGGATTCCCACAGCCCGTCGGTGGCGCGGAACGTCCTGATCCCGCTTTCGGCCGAAATGCCGGCCCCCGTCAGCACGGTGATGCGCATGAGATCCTCAGCGCGCGCAATAGGCCTCGGCTGCTGCGGCGAAGTTCTTGTAGCGCGCCCAGAAGGCGTTGTCGGCATCGCTTTTCGACATGCGCACCTCTTGCGCCTTGTCCGCATCGCGGAAGAAGCGGGCGGCGCGGCGCTGGTCCGAACGCGACAGCGTCTGGTCGGCGACCTGCTGGATGCAGCCGCAGACCTGGCTGCTGCGCGCGGCGCGTTCCGAACGCACGCAGGCGGAATCGATCGGACCGGCGACGGCGAGCGGCGTGGTCAGCACCACCGCGGCGGCGGCGATCATCAGTCGGTTGAACATGTCTGTCTCCTCGGCTCCTGCCGCGGCAACGGGGCTGGGCACCCTCTTTCGGCCGCGCATCTTGTGGGGCAAAGCTTAGCAGAAGCCGCCCTGCGCCTCAATTGCGACAGGGCGGCATGGGCCGGCCCAAGGATGGCGGCCGGGGCGCAAGCGACCCCAAGATATGCGTTCAGGCCGGCTCGGGCGTATAGCCCGCTTCGCGAATCACCTGGGCCGCGCGGGCGGCATCCAGCCCCTCGACCGCGACGCTGCGCGAGGGCAGGTCGCAGGCGGCCCGACCGCCCGCCTCGGTTACCGCCCTTTCGATGGCGGCGGTGCAATGGCCGCAGCTCATGTCCTCGACGCGGAATTTCATCGGCCCGTCCTTTCGCCCGTTTTTCGCCTGGCCCGGGCCTTTCGCTTGCCTGGGAAGCGGCCTATGATCGCGTCGCGGCGCCGCGGGCGCAACTCCCCCTCATGAGGCTGCGACCAATGGTCACCGAAAACTTCCGTGGCGCGATCCTGATGGTCGTCTCGATGGTGCTGTTCGCCTTCGAGGACATGTTCATCAAGCTGCTGGCAGCCGAACTGCCCTATGCGCAGGTGCTGGCCCTGATCGGGCTTCTGGGCTTTCTGGCCTTCGGCGCCATGCTGAAGCTCAAGGGCGGGCGGCTGTTCACCCGCGACCTTGCCCGCCCCATCGTGCTGTTCCGCGGGTTGATGGAGGCGGTGGGCTCGATCGGCATCGTCGTGGCGCTGGCGCTGACCGAACTGTCCTCGACCTCGGCGATCATGCAGGCGCTGCCCCTGGCCATCGTGCTGGGCGCGGCGCTGTTTCTGGGCGAGCCGGTCGGCTGGCGGCGCTGGAGCGCGATCATCGTCGGCTTTCTTGGCGTGCTGCTGGTGATCCGGCCGGGGCTGGCGGGCTTCCAGCCGGTCTCGCTGATGGCGCTGATGGCGGTGGTGGGACTGGCCGCGCGCGACATCGCCACCCGCCGCGTGCCGGCCCATATCCGTTCCGACCAACTGGCCGCCTCGGCCTTCTTCGCCATCCTGATCGCCGCGGTGCTGATGGGGCTGGTGCTGGGGCAGGAATTCGTCCTGCCGAGCCTGCGGCAATGGCTGCTGTTCCTGGCCTGCATCATCGTGGGGGTCGGCGGCTATGCGCTGCTGGTCAGCGCAACCCGGCTGGGCGAGGCCTCGGCGCTCGCACCCTATCGCTATGCCCGGCTGGTCTTTGCCCTGATCCTCGCCTTTCTCGTCTTCGGCGAGCGTCCCGACGCGCCGACGCTGACCGGCGCCGCGATCATCGTCGCCTCGGGCTGCTACACCATGTGGCGCGAGGCCGCGCTGCGCCGCCGCCGGTTGCGCGAGGCCGGTTTCGTCACGGCCGCATGAACCCTCTTTCCGCAACGCCAAAGCCCTTGTATAGCCCGGCCATGACCGACCTTGACCTCATCCGCAATTTCTCGATCGTGGCCCATATCGACCACGGCAAATCCACCCTGGCCGACAGGCTGATCCAGCTGACGGGCACGGTCGCCGAACGCGACATGAAGGCCCAGCTGCTCGACAGCATGGATATCGAGCGCGAGCGGGGCATCACCATCAAGGCCAACACCGTGCGCATCGAATATCCGGCGCGCGACGGGCGGACCTATGTGCTGAACCTGATCGACACGCCCGGCCATGTGGACTTCGCCTATGAGGTCAGCCGTTCCATGCGCGCGGTCGAGGGCTCGCTGCTGGTCGTGGACGCCACCCAGGGGGTCGAGGCGCAGACGCTGGCCAATGTCTACCAGGCCATCGATGCCGGGCACGATATCGTGCCGGTGCTGAACAAGATCGACCTGCCCGCGGCCGAGCCCGACCGCGTCAAGGAACAGATCGAGGACGTGATCGGCATCGACGCCCATGATGCCATCGAGATCTCGGCCAAGACCGGCCTTGGCATCCCCGACGTGCTGGAGGCCATCGTCACCCGCCTGCCGGCCCCCAAGGGCGACCGCGACGCGCCCCTGAAAGCCATGCTGGTCGATTCGTGGTATGACCCCTATCTGGGCGTCGTGGTCATGATCCGGGTCATGGACGGGGTGATCCGCAAGGGCGGCCGCATCCGCATGATGCAGACCAATGCCGTCTACGGCATCGACAAGCTTGCCGTGCTGCGCCCGCAGATGCAGGATATCGCCGAACTGGGGCCGGGCGAGATCGGCGTGCTGACCGCCTCGATCAAGCAGGTGCGCGACACCCGCGTCGGCGACACCATCACGCACGAAAGAAAGGGCACCGACACCCCGCTGCCGGGCTTCAAGCCGGCCCAACCGGTGGTGTTCTGCGGGCTGTTCCCTGTCGACGCCAACGATTTCGAGGCGCTGCGCGACGCCATCGAGAAGCTGGCGCTGAACGATGCGAGCTTCAGCTACGAGATGGAGACCTCGGCCGCGCTTGGCTTCGGCTTCCGCTGCGGCTTCCTGGGGCTTCTGCACCTGGAAGTGATCCGCGACCGGCTGGAGCGCGAATACGACCTGGACCTGATCACCACCGCGCCCTCGGTGGTGTTCCGGCTGCATATGAAGGACGGCGAGATGCGCGAGTTGCACAACCCCGCCGACATGCCCGACCTGACCTATGTCGACCATATCGAGGAGCCGCGCATCCAGGCCACGATCATGGTGCCGGACGAATATCTTGGCGACGTGCTCAAGCTCTGCCAGGACCGCCGCGGCATCCAGATGGACCTGACCTATGCCGGCAACCGGGCGATGGTGGTCTACGACCTGCCGCTGGCCGAGGTGGTCTTCGACTTCTACGACCGGCTGAAATCGGTGACCAAGGGTTATGCCAGCTTCGACTACCAGATCAGCGAGTATCGCGAGGATTATCTGGTCAAGATGTCGATCCTGGTGAACGACGAGCCGGTGGATGCGCTGTCGATCATGGTCCACCGCGACCGCGCCGAATCGCGTGGCCGGGCGATGGTCGAGAAGTTGAAGGAACTGATCCCGCGCCACATGTTCAAGATCCCGATCCAGGCCGCCATCGGCAGCCGCGTGATCGCGCGCGAGACGTTGTCGGCGATGCGTAAGGACGTGACGGCGAAATGCTATGGCGGCGACGCGACGCGCAAGAAGAAGCTGCTGGAAAAGCAGAAGGCCGGCAAGAAGAAGATGCGCCAGTTCGGCAAGGTCGAGATCCCGCAGACCGCCTTCATCCAGGCGCTGAAGATGGACGGCTAGGGGCGGCACGCAAGTCCTGGCCGCGTGAGCCCTGCCGTGAAACCCATGGCGCGGTCTTGGCCGCGCCGCGCCGGGCCGGATTGCGTCTGCCCCTTTCCGCCGGTTCCTGGACCGGCCTGCTTCCATGCCGAAAATTCGCGCGGGCCGGAATGGCCGGCCCCGTGCCGGTGCGGGCCGTGATCGCCTGGGCGGCCGGCCATCCGCCGAAAGCGCAGTGCTGTATCCCGAGCAACCCGATGGGCGCGCTCACCGTATCGCCTGGCAGGCATGTTCAGGATATTGAGCAATCCTGATTGAAAACGCCTCTTTCCTGCCTTATGACGGGCACCGTCACCCCTGCGGCCTGTGCAGCCTTGGCGGCCGGCAAGGGGGCGCGCAATTCCAGCAGGGGGACAGGATGAACTATCCGGACACGCAGCTTTTGATCGACGGCGCCTGGCGTCCCGCGCGGGACGGGCGCAGCCTGCCGGTGCTGAACCCGGCCACGGGGGCCGAGATCGGCCGCGTCGCCCGCGCCGGCATCGCCGATCTGGACGAGGCACTGGCCGCCGCCGACCGCGCCTTTTCGGAATGGAAGCGCAGCTCGCCGCTGCATCGCTCGGACCTGATGCGCAAGGCGGCGGCGCTGCTGCGCGAGCGCGCCGAAGCCATCGCCGCGCTGATGGTGGCCGAACAGGGCAAGCCGCTGGCGCAGGCGCGGATCGAGACCCTGGCCGGGGCCGAGATCATCGAATGGTTCGCCGAAGAGGCGCGCCGCACCTATGGCCAGGTCATCCCGCCGCGGCTGCCGGGCGTCACCCAGCTGACGGTCAAGGAGCCGCTGGGTCCGGTCGCCGCCTTCACGCCGTGGAATTTCCCGATCAATCAGGCGGTTCGCAAGGTTTCAGCCGCATTGGCCGCGGGCTGCACCATCATCGTCAAGGCGCCCGAGGAAACCCCGGCCTCGCCTGCAGAACTGGTCCGCTGCTTTGTCGATGCCGGCGTGCCGGCGGGGGTGGTGAACCTGGTCTATGGCGATCCGGCCGAGATTTCGTCCTACCTGATCCCGCATCCGGTGATCCGCAAGGTGTCCTTCACCGGCTCGACGGCGGTGGGCAAGCAACTGGCGGCGATGGCCGGGCTGCACATGAAGCCCGCCACCATGGAGCTGGGCGGCCATGCGCCGGTGCTGGTCTTCGACGATGCCGATGTCGATGCGGCGGTCGCGGCCATGGCGGCCTCGAAGCTGCGCAATGCCGGGCAGGTCTGCATCTCGCCCACGCGGTTCCTGGTGCAAGAGGCGGTGGCGGATCGTTTCACCGAAGGCTTCACCGCCGCTCTGGCCACCGCCAAGGTCGGGCCGGGAACGGACCCGGACAGCGCCATGGGGCCGCTGGCGAACGAGCGCCGCATCCCCGCCATCGAGCGGCTGATCCGCGACGCGCTGGATCGCGGCGCCCGTCTGGCGACCGGCGGCGCGCGGATCGGCAACGAGGGCTGGTTCTTTGCTCCGACCGTGCTGACCGACGTGCCCGCGGATGCGGCGGTGATGAACGAAGAGCCGTTTGGCCCCATCGCCGTGGTCAACCGTTTCCGCAGCGACGACGAAGCCTTTGCCGAGGCGAACCGGCTGCCCTATGGCCTGGCCAGCTATGCCTGGACGGGCAGTTCGGTCCGCGTGCAGCGATTGCAGGACGAAATCCAGGCCGGGATGCTGACGATCAACCATATCGGCCTGTCGCTGCCCGAGCTGCCCTTTGGCGGCATCGGCGATTCCGGCATGGGAACCGAGGGCGGGTCCGAGGCGATCGGCGCCTATCTGCAAACCCGCCTGGTCACCCGCAAGGGCTAAAGATCAGGGGCTAGAGATAGGGCGGGGTGCAGGCGCTGACGACCACCGCCTCGCGATCCGAGACATTGCGGAAGCGATGCGGCTGGGTCGAGGCGAACAGATAGCTGTCCCCCGCCTTCAGCACCCGGGTCTGGTCGGCCACGGTCAGCTCGATCTCGCCGGCGACGACGATGCCGCCCTCGCTGCCGTGATGGGCCAGCATGGTCTCGCCGGTATCGGCGCCCGGCTCATAGCGTTCGTGCAGGATCTGCAGGTTGTGCAGCCGCGCGTCGCCGACCTGGCGCAGGGTCATGCGGCCGACCGGCCCCTGCGCCGCGGAATAAAGCCGCGAGGTCAGGTCGCGCAGTTCGGCCGGGGTAAAGAAGGGCTGCGGGCTTTGCGGCAGGTCCGGCTCGAAGAACTCGGACATGGTGACGCCCAGCCCGCCAAGGATCTTGCGCAGCGAGGCGACCGAGGGGCTGGAGCGCCCGGTCTCGATCATCGAGACCTGGCCATGCGGCACGCCCGAAGCCTCGGCCAGTTGCCGCTGCGACATGTTTGCCGCGCTGCGCAGCTCTTTCAGCCGCGCGCCCACGTCGAAATCGCTCATCCTTGCCCCGATGCCGTTTTGCGAGAGGGTATCAGGGCCGGGGATTGCGCGCCAGTTCCGCATCTTGTCGCAGATCGAAGAAAATCATTGCTCAATATATTGAGCATGATGTAATCCGATTCCATCAGCATGGAGGTCTGGATATGGAATCGAAGCAGTTGATCGAGCGGCGCAAGGCGGCGGTGGCGCGGGGCGTCGGCACGCGGGACATCTATGCCGTCCGGGCCGAGAATGCCGAACTTTGGACCGCGGACGGCCGGCGGATGCTGGATTTCGCCGCTGGCATCGCGGTGAACAATACCGGCCATCGCCATCCCCGGGTGATCGAGGCGGTGCAGCGCCAGATGCGGGACTTCACCCATACCTGCTTCCATGTCGCGCCCTACGAAGCCTATGTCGCGCTGGCCGAGCGGCTGAACGCGCTGACCCCGGGAGATTTCGCGAAAAAGACCATGTTCGCCACCACCGGCGCCGAGGCGGTCGAGAATGCGGTGAAGATGGCGCGGGCCTTTACCGGGCGTTCGGGCGTGATCGCCTTCAACGGCGCCTTCCATGGCCGCACGCTTCTGGGCATGGCGCTGACCGGCAAGGTCGCGCCCTACAAGGCCGGCTTCGGCGCCATGCCGCCCGAGATCCATCACGCCATCTTCCCGAACGCCATGGCCGGCGTATCCGTCGCGCAGGCCGTCGCGCATCTGGAAACGCTGCTGGCCTCGTCGATCGACCCCCGGCGCGTGGCGGCGATCATCGTCGAGCCGGTCCAGGGCGAGGGCGGCTTCAACGTCGCGCCGCCCGAGTTCCTGGCCGCGCTGCGCCGCATCTGCGACACGCATGGCATCGTGCTGATCGGCGACGAGATCCAGGCCGGCATGGCCCGCACCGGCCGCATGTTCGGCTTCCAGCATTCCGGCGTGGCGCCCGACCTGGTGACCATGGCCAAGGGGCTGGCCGGGGGCTTTCCGCTGTCGGCGGTGACCGGCCGGGCCGAGATCGTGGACGCGCCCGCCCCGGGCGGCCTGGGCGGCACCTATGCCGGCAACCCGCTGGCCATCGCCGCCGCGCTGGCCGTGCTGGAGGTGATCGAGGACGAAGACCTTTGCGCCCGCGCCGAGGAAATCGGCTCGGCCATCCGCTCGCGCCTGCAGAAGCTGGCCGAACGGTTCCCGGCCATCGGCGATGTGCGCGGCCTTGGCGCGATGAACGCCTTTGAACTGGTGCAGGCCAGCGACCGCAGCCAGCCCGACGCACAACTGACCGCCGCCATCGTGGCCGAGGCCGAGGCGCGCGGGCTGATCCTGCTGTCCTGCGGCACGCGCTACAACGTGATCCGCCTGCTGCCGCCGCTGACCATCCCCGACGAGCAATTGTCCGAGGCGCTGGCGATCCTGGAAGCGGCCATCGAGGCGGCGCTGGTCCCGGCCTGAAAGCGGGCGGCCCCGGCCGCCCGTTATCCCATGCCGTCCCGTGCCATGCGGTCGGCGATCCAGTCGCGAAAGGCGGCCAGCGGCTTCAGCCCGGCCTTGCGCTCCGGCCAGGCCAGCCAATAGGCGCCGCTGCCCGGCACGCCCTGGCGCAGCACCGGCGCCAGCCGGCCCTCGGCGATCTCGACCCGGGCCAGGTAATCGGGCAGGAGCGCGATCCCCAGTCCCGAAATCGCCGCCTGGATCATCATCGAGAACTGGTCCATCATCATCCCGTCCAGCGGCGCCGGCGGCTCGGCGCCCTGTCCCCGGAACCATGCCTGCCAGGCATCGGGGCGGGTCGGCAGCTGCAACAGCACCATCCCGGCCAGATCGGCGGGTGCGGCCACCGGGTTTCGTGCCAGCAGATCGGGCGCGGCGCAGGCGGTCAGTCTTTCGTCGAACAGTTTCAGATGCTCGGCCCCCGGCCAGTCGTCCCGGCCGTAGAAGATCATCGCGTCAAAGGGCTCCTCATCGAAGCTGAAGCGGCGAAAGCGCGTGGTCAGGTTGATCGACACGCCCGGATGCCCTGACAGGAAATCCGGCAGCCGCGGCGCCAGCCAGCGCGTGGCAAAGGTCGGCAGAACCGCCAGATCCAGTGAGCCTCCATCCGGGTTGGCGATCAGCGACATGCTGCCGCGCTGGATCAGGTCCAGCGCGGCGGAAATATCGCGGAAATACCGCTCGGCCGCCTCGGTCGGGGTCAGGCGCTTCTTGTGGCGGATGAACAGTTCCTGCCCCAGCTGCGCCTCAAGGCTTTGCAGCAGCCGGCTGACCGTGCTTTGCGTCAGCCCCAGGTCCTGCGCCGCGCCGGTGACCGAGCCGGTGCGCATCACCGCGTCGAAGGCCAGCAGCAGGCTGAGGTTCGGAAGAAAGCGCCTTTGCCGCAAGAACATTCACCCCATGCATGAAGTAATGAGGATTATCCATTTTCCGGCCCGGTTTGAAAGCGGTAATGAATGATCCGACAAGCATCAGCGCATGAGGCATGACGTGACGACGAAATCGCACAAGGGCAGCCCTTTCTCGTGGTCCGACCCGTTCCTGCTGGAGGATCAGCTGACCGAGGAAGAACGGATGATCCGCGACAGTGCCGCGGCCTTCGCCGCCGACCGGCTGGCGCCGCGGGTCGAGGCCGCCTATCTGAACGAGGAGACCGATCCCGAGATCTTTCGCGAGATGGGCGCCTCGGGCCTGCTGGGCGTCACCGTGGACGAGGCCTATGGCGGCGTCGGCGCCTCTTACGTTGCCTATGGGCTGGTCGCGCGCGAGATCGAGCGCATCGATTCGGGCTATCGCTCGATGGCCTCGGTGCAAAGCTCGCTGGTGATGTTTCCCATCGAGGCCTATGGCAGCGAGGCGCAGAAGCAGAAATACCTGCCGAAACTGGCCTCGGGCGAGTTCATCGGCTGCTTCGGCCTGACCGAGCCGGATGCGGGCTCCGACCCCGCGGGCATGCGCACCGTGGCCCGCAAGACCGGGGGCGGCTATGTGTTGAACGGGTCCAAGATGTGGATCTCGAACGCGCCCATCGCCGATGTCTTCGTGGTCTGGGCCAAGTCCGAAGCGCATGGCGGCAAGGTGCGCGGCTTCGTGCTGGACAAGGGCACGCCCGGCCTTTCAGCGCCCAAGATCGAGGGCAAGCTGAGCCTGCGCGCCTCGATCACCGGCGAGATCGTGATGGAGAATGTCGAGGTCGGCGAGGACGCGCTGCTCCCGAATATCGAGGGCATGGGCGGTCCCTTCGGCTGCCTGAACCGCGCGCGCTACGGCATCAGCTGGGGCGCCATGGGCGCGGCCGAGGATTGCTGGTTCCGTGCCCGGCAATACGGGCTGGATCGCCACCAGTTCAACCGCCCGCTGGCCGCGACGCAGCTTTACCAGAAAAAGCTGGCCGACATGCAGACCGAGATCGCGCTGGGGCTGCAAGCCAGCCTGCGGGTCGGGCGGCTGTTCGACGAGGGCAAGTTCGCGCCCGAGATGATTTCCATCGTCAAGCGCAACAATTGCGGCAAGGCGCTGGAGATCGCGCGCCAGGCCCGCGACATGCATGGCGGCAACGGCATCCAGATCGGCTATCACGTCATGCGGCACGCGCAGAACCTGGAAACGGTGAACACCTATGAGGGCACGCATGACGTGCATGCGCTGATCCTTGGCCGGGCGCAGACCGGCATCCAGGCGTTTGCGTGATGGATCAGCCGGCGCTGAAGGGGCTGCGCGTCGTCGAACTGGCGCGCATCCTGGCCGGGCCGTGGATCGGCCAGACGCTGGCCGATCTGGGCGCCGAGGTCATCAAGGTCGAGGCGCCCGAGGGCGACGACACCCGCCGCTGGGGCCCGCCCTTCATCGAGCGGCCGCGCGCCGACGGGACGACCGAACGGGTCGCGGCCTATTTCCACGCCGCCAATCGCGGCAAGCGCTCGGTGACTTGCGACTTCAACGATCCCGCTGATCTGGAGCGCCTGCGGGCGCTGATCGACCAGGCCGACGTGGTGATCGAGAATTTCAAGCTGGGCGGATTGCGCAAGTTCGGCCTGGACTACCAGACGCTTTCGGCACGCAATCCGCGGCTGGTCTATGCCTCGATCACCGGCTTCGGGCAGGACGGGCCGCGGGCGGCGCAGCCGGGCTATGATTTCCTGATCCAGGGCATGTCGGGCATCATGGACCTGACCGGCGATCCGCAGGGCGAGCCGCAAAAGGTCGGCGTGGCCTGGATCGACATCTTCACCGGGCTTTACGGGGTGATCGCCGTGCAGGCGGCGCTGGCCGAGCGGGCGCGGTCGGGCCTGGGCCAGCATCTGGACCTGTCGCTGCTGGATTGCGGGGTGGCGGTGCTGGCCAACCAGGCGACGAACTACCTGCTGGGCGGCGCGGTGCCGCACCGGCTGGGCAATGCGCATCCCAACATCGTGCCCTATCAGCTGTTCCCGGCCTCGGACGGGCATCTGATCGTCGCCTGCGGGAATGACCGTCAGTTTGCAGCGCTGTGTCGAGTGCTGGAACTGCCCACACTGGCGGATGACCCGGACTTTGCCACCAACCCCGCGCGGGTGGCGAACCGTGCGCGGCTGGTGCCGCTCTTGGCCGAAGCCACGCGCCGCTTTGCCCGCACCGCGCTGATCGCCGCGCTGGAAGGGGCGGGTGTCCCCGCCGGCCCGGTCAACGACGTGGCCGAGGCCCTGGCCGAGCCGCAGGTCCAGGCCCGCGGCCTGCGCATCGCGCCCGAGGGCATCGCCGGGCTGCGCAGCCCGTTGCGCTTTTCGCGCAGCCCGCTGGTGACCGAACGCGCGGCCCCGGCGCTTGGCGATGGCGAATGGCGCTTTGAGGGCTGAGCCCTAGCCCTGCCGCCCCGCGCGGCAGGCGGCGCGATAGCTGCTGGGGGTCTGGCCGAACATGGCCCGGAACAGCCGCGAGAACTGTGCCTGGTCGCCGAAGCCGAAGCGATAGGCGATGGCGGCCAGCGACAGGTCGCCCGGCATCTGCAACATGTCCCGTGCCGCCCTCAGCCGCGCCTCGCGGATGAATTGCGCCACCGTGGCGTCGGTATCGCCGAACAGGTCGTGCAGATACCGTTTCGAGATGCCGCAGGCCGCGGCCACCGTCCCGGGCGATAGCTCGGGATCGGTCAGGTTGCGCAAGATCGCGTCCTGCGCGCGCTTCAGATGCGCGGCGCGGACCACCGTGGCCACGCCGCCGTCGGTTTCCGCCTGGCGGTCCAGCGCCAGCGCCAGCAGCTCGATCAGGTGCCGGCCCAGCACATCGGCGGCCCCCTCCGCATCGGACAGGGCATGGGCGCGGCGCACCGTCTCGGCGAACAAACCGCCCAAGCCGTCGCGCCCGTCGAAGACGGTGGCGCAAAGCCGGTCCGGCTGGCGCAGCCTTTCGGCCAGCGCGCCACGGGCGATCTTCATCACCAGAAGGTCGTTGCGTGCCTGATAGGCGAAGCGATAGGGCTCGTCGCCGCGCTCGATGATGAAGCCGCCGGGGGCGCAGGTGATGTCGCGGCCCAACTGGCGGAACAGCACCGGCGCGAGGCTGGGGATGGTGACCAGGTATTCCTCGGCCTCGCCCTGCCGGATCAGGCCGGGCACCCGCTCATAGCGCGCCGGTTCGGTGCGCAGCCGCGACAGCGACACCGGCCCGGCGCTGCGCCGCTCCAGCCGGCCCTGGAACGTGGCAGGATCGCGATAGCTCAGGTGCAGCGGAAAATAGGTGTCCGCGATGATGGCCGACCAATGCGCCGCGCGCTCGGGCGGTGCGGCCGCGGCGGTGCTGTAGCTTTCCAGGGTCATGATGCGCCTCCCCGCATCGGTTCCGCGATTCGTAGCGTGCCCGGAGCAATCGGGCAAAAGAAAACTCGCGCGCGGGGCAGGCGGCTGCGCCGCGGGGCAAATCCTGCCGCGCGGATCGGCAAGGCTGCACGGAATGACAAGTTTATCCGCACCCGCCGTCAAGACCGCGGGCCGGCCGCGCCGCACCATGGCCTGACCGAAAAGATGCCGCGCCAGACGGCACGCCACAGGGAGAAGACCATGAACCAGCCGTTGCCCGGCTGCCCTGCTGCGCGCGCCCACGCGGCCCAAGACAGGGAAAAGCCATGACCAGACCAAAACCCGACCCCATCACGCTTTCGGTGGTGCGCGGCGTGTTGGAGACCACGCAGCGCGAGATGACGCTGACGCTGGAACAGACCGCCCGCAGCTCGGTCTTCAACCTCGCGCATGATTATTCGACCGCGCTCTTCAACCACACGCCCGAGATGATCCTGCAAGGCCAGGACATTCCGATCCACCTCGGCAGCCTGATCCCGGCGATGAAATCGGTCGCGAACTTCTTTCAGGGCGACATCCACGAGGGCGACCTGATCCTGCACAACGACCCGGCCTATGGCGGCAGCCATATCATCGACACCTGCATGTATTACCCGGTCTTCTACCAGGGTGAGCTGGTGTTCTGGACCGTCTGCAAGGGCCACCTGACCGATGTCGGCGGCCCGGTCCCGGCGGGCTACAACCCCAACGCGACCGAGATCTATGCCGAGGGGCTGCGCATCCCGCCCGTCAAGCTGTGGGATCGCGGCAAGCCGCGCCACGACGTGATGAACCTGCTTCTGACCAACATGCGCGCGCGCCGCGACCAGGAGGGCGACTTCAATGCCCTGATCGGCGCTTGCCAGGTCGGCGCCCGCAACCTGGTCCGGCTGATGGACAAATACGGCAAGCAGGTGGTGCAGGACTGCATCGCCGAACTCCTGGACATGGCCGAGGCGCATATGCGCAAGCTCATCGCGCAGGTGCCCGACGGCACCTATACCGGCACGGCGGTGCTCGAGGATGCGGGCCACGGCTTCGGCGACATGGACATCACCGCCACGGTGACGATCCAGGGGGACGGCTGCCACATCGCCATCAACTCGCCGCCGCAGGTGCCCTATTTCATCAACAGCTACGAAGGCAACAGCCATTCCGGCGTCTACCTGGGCCTGATGATGTTCGCGCAATTGCCGCCGCCCTATAACGAGGGGCTCTATCGCTGCGTGACCACCGACATGGGTCCGCGCGGCACGCTCTGCAACGCGAAATCCCCCGCGCCGCACATGAACTGCACCACCACGCCGATGGAGACGCTGACCGACGCGGTGCGGCTGGCCTTCGAGCAGGCGGCGCCGGCCAAGGTCTCGGCCAGCTGGGGCCATGCCAACGGCTGCAACATCGCCGGCTGGGACAAGCGCCATGACGAGGAATATGTAACCATGGTGCTGGCCTCGATCATCTCGGGGGCGGGGGCCACGGCCAGCCAGGACGGCTGGCACGCCTGCGGGCCGGAATGCTGCTTCGGCGCGCTGACCTCGGGCGATATCGAGATGCTGGAACACAGCTATCCGATCATCATCCACCGCTATTCGCTGATGCAGGATTCGGGCGGCGCCGGCCAGTTCCGCGGCGGCTCGGGCACCTGCTGGGAGGTCGAGCCGCTGGACAGCCCGATGACGCTGGTCACCTTCGGCGAGGGGCGCCGCATCCCGGCCATGGGTGCGGCCGGCGCCCGCTCGGCGCTGATCCCGCCCAAGGTCGGCCGGCTCGAGGTGACGCGCAATGGCGAGACGCAGGTCATCACCGAAAACGTCATCGAGACCATCCAGCCCGGCGAACGCGCCGCGAACCGCAATCCCGGCGGCGGCGGCTACGGCAACCCCTATGCCCGCCCGGTCGAGAAGGTGGTCGAGGATGTCAGGAACGGCCTCGTCAGCCTGGAGGGCGCGCGGCTGGATTACGGCGTCGTCATCGCCGATGCCGCGACGCTTGCCGTCGATCACGCCGCCACCGCCGCCCTGCGCGCCGCGTAAGCCCTTCTCCGTTTTCCAAATACTCCGCGGGGGTCCGGGGGCGCGAAGCCCCCGGCGCCGGGCCCGCCGGAGGCAGCCAAAGATGGAACCCGCCATGAAACACCAATATCGCCTTGGCATCGACGCCGGCGGCACCTTCACCGACTTCATCCTCGCCGACCGCGAGGGCGCCCTGCGTATCTTCAAGGCGCTCTCGACCCCGCAGGACCCGACGCTGGCCATCAGGAACGGCCTTGCGCTGATCGAGGAAGAGACGGGCATCACCCCGCGCGATCTGGTCTCGAACGCCGATCTCTGCATCAACGGCACCACGGTGGGGCTGAACGCGCTGATCACCCATACCGGCGCCAAGACCGGCCTGATCGCCACCAGGGGGCACGAGGACAGCATCGAGATCCGCCTCGGCCACAAGGAGGACGGCTATCGCTACGACCCGGACTATCCGCCCGCGACCATGCTGGTGCCGCGCCATCTGCGGCGCGGGGTTGGCGAAAGGGTGATCTCGACCGGCGCCGTCCACACCCCGCTGAACGAGGAGGAGGTGCGCGAAGCCTGCCGGCATTTCCTGCGCGAGGGCGTCGAATCGGTCGCGATCAGCTTCGTCTGGTCGGTCCTGCACCCCGATCACGAGCTGCGCGCCGCCCAGATCGTGCGCGAGATGATGCCGGATGTGCGCCTGACCGTCGGCAGCCAGCTCTATCCGCAGGTGCGCGAATACACCCGCACCTCGACCGCCATCGTGAATGCCTATCTGGCGCCGATCCTGTCGCGCTACGTGCAGGCGGTGGACGGCTATTTCCAAAGCCTCGGCGCGCGCCAGCCGGTGCGCTATTTCCAGTCGAACGGCGGGCTGGCGCTGGGGTCGGTGGTCTCGGACCAGTCGGTCTATGCGATCAATTCCGGCCCCGCCTCGGCGCCCAGGGCGGCGCTTTATCTGGGCGAGCCCTACGGCCTTGAGGACATCATCACGGTCGACATGGGCGGCACCAGCTTCGACATCACCCTGACCCGCGAGGGCCAGGCCAACGTGTCGAAGAACATCGACTTCCTGCGCTATCGCATCGGCATCCCGATGATCCAGGTGGAAACCCTGGGCGCGGGCGGCGGCTCGATCGGCTGGATCGACTCGATGGGGCTGATGCAGATGGGGCCGCAATCGGCGGGCTCGGAACCCGGCCCGGCCTGCTACGGCAAGGGTGGCGAGCGGCCGACGACGACCGACGCGAACCTGGTGCTGGGCTACCTGAACCCCGAGGGCCTGGTCGGCGGCCGCCTGCCGCTCGGCGTGGAAAAGGCGCGCGAGGCGATCCGCAAGCACCTGGCCGAGCCCCTGGGCATCAGCGTCGAGACGGCGGCCTACGGCATGTTCACCATCGTCAACAACAACATGGTGAACGCGATCCGCCGCGTCTCGGTCGAGCGCGGCTACGATCCGCGCGACTTCGTGCTGAACTGCGCCGGTGGCGCCACGGGCGCGCATATCACCGCGCTGGCGCGCGAGATGGGCATCGGCAAGGTGCTGGTCTCCAAGCTCGCGTCGGGGCTTTGCGCCTTCGGTCAGATCATCTCGGACGTGAAATACAACTACATGGCCCCCATCGCCGCGCGGCTGGAAGGCGCCGACGCGGCCAGGCGGCTGGACGAGACATTCGCCCGGCTGGAGGACAGGGGTCGCGCCGACCTGATGGCCGACGATTTCGCCCCCGACCGGATCGGCATCCGCCGCAGCCTCGACATGCGCTATGTCGGGCAAGTGCATGAATGCACGGTCAGCGTCGATCCCTTCGCCATCGACGAGGCGGCGCTGGAACGCCTCAAGGCCGCCTTCCACGCCCGCCACGAAGAGCTTTACACCTATGCCGAGCCGCACAGCCCGGTCGAGGTGGTGAACGTGGAAAGCGCCATCTCGGGCGCGGTCGAGCGTCCGGCGCGGATGCGGATCGCGTCGGGGCACGGCGCGCATGCGGCGCTGTCGGGCACGCGCGAGATGATCTTCGACGCCTCGGGCCGCAAGCACGAAACCCCGGTCTATGACGGCGCGAAGCTGGGTGCGGGCGACGTCGTCACCGGCCCGGCGGTCATCCAGGAGGTGACGACCACCATCGTCATCGAGCCGGGCTGGGTCGCCGAACTGGACGGCAACGGCGTCTATGTCGTGACCGTGGCAAGCGGCGCGGCCGGGACGCGAGGACAGGCCAAGGTGCTGGCCGAGGCCTGACATGGGCCTGACATGGGCCTGACGGAGGCCGGGCGGGGCCGCGCAAGGCCCCGCCCATCCGTATCCAATCACAAGAACCAAACAGGGAGCTTCAGCCATGGCTGGATCTTTGGACAATTCGGAAGAACTGGAATTTTCGGACCGGCCGGTGCCGCGCGACCAGCGCATGGGTCGGCTGCCCCTGACGATGGCCTGGTGGTCGGTCTGCTCGGCCATGTTCTACCTGGTCATCGCCGCATCGTTGGCGCTGGCCTATGGCGCGCGAAACGCCATCATCGGGCTGGTGCTGTCGGTCGTCGCCTATGCGGCGGTGAATGCGGTGCTGGTGCGGCACGCGATCCGCACCGGGCTCAGCGTCTCGCTGTTCTCGCGCATCCTTCTGGGGCGCAGCGGGGCGGCGGTGGCGACGCTGATCTTCTTTGCCACCGCGATCTATTACGCGGTGTTCGAGGGCTCGGTGATCGCCGTCGCCCTGCGGGAATATGCCGGCATCTCCTATCCGCTGGCGGCGCTGGTGGTGGCGGTCTATTCGGTGGCGCTGATCTTTGGCTCGATCCAGAACTGGCTGGACAAGTTCAACGGCGTGCTTCTGCCCTTCTACCTGCTGGGGCTGGTTGCCGCGGTGGTGCTGGCGGTGGCGGAATACGGCTATTCGGACGCATGGCTGAACCTTGGGCCGCAGGGCGGCGCGCCCGCCGGCGGCTGGTGGGACTGCTTCGTCGCCTATATGGGCGTCTGGATCCTGATGATGTTCACCTATGACTATGCCCGCTTCGGCCGGCCCGAGGATGCGCGTTTCCATGCCACCATCAACTTCGGCGCGCCCTTCTATGCCGTGGCTTTCCTGCTCAACGGCCTTGTCGGCATCTTCCTGGCCGCCAGCCTGCCGACCGAGGGCGCGGTCTCGGAGGTCTCGGTCGTCTTCGCGCTGGTGCAACTGATGGGCGTGGCCGGGCTCGCCTTCGTCTGGATCTCGCAGACCCGGATCAACACTGCGAACTATTACCTCGCCGCGGTGAACATGGAGAGCTTTGCCGAAACAGTCTTTCGCCTGCACCTGCCGAAATGGGTCTGGGCCTGCGTGGTCGGCGCCATCGCCTATGCGCTGATGCTGGCCGATGTCTTTGCCTATATCCTGCAGGCGTTGGCCTATCAGGGCATCTTCGTCGTGGCCTGGGTCGGCATCGCGCTGGTCCATATCGCGACGGATCGCGGTGCCGGCGACACCGACCTGGCGGATGCGCGCGCGGTCAATCCGGCGGGGCTGGGGGCATGGCTTCTGGCCTCGGGCGCGGGGCTGGCGCTGCATTTCGCGGGCGGCACGGCGGCCTCGCTGTCGGCGCCGGCGACCTTCCTGGTCGCGGCGGCCGCCTATGCGGCGCTGGCCGGCCGGGCGACGGCGCGCCGGGCGCTGTCCTGACCCCGACGCAAGGCCGGTTGCGCGCAGCCGGCCTTGCTGTCAGATTCCGCCCCAGGGGGATAGCAGGGGACGGAGCCATGCCTTGGATGCACGGGCCCAGATGCGGATAGAGCCGGCCTTGCGCAAGCCGGCGGCCGGCCGCTGGCCGCTGGTGCTGTGCCTTGCCTGCGCGGCCGCCATCCTCTGGCTGGGGGCGCAGCTTGCCTATCAGCATTACTTCCGCGAGGGCCATGCCCGCGCCGCGACCGCGCTGCGGCTGACGGTGAACGCGCTGACCGCCGATCTGGCGCGCTACGAGGTGGTGCCGCAACTGGTCGGCGACCTGGACCTGATCCACCAGCTTGCCGCCGACCCCGGCAATGCCGCCTTGCGGCAGGAAACCAACCTGTGGCTGGCCGAGCAGAACGAGGCGGTGCAGGCATCCGACATCTACCTGATCCTGCCCGACGGCGAGACCATCGCCCATTCCGGCTACCTTGGTCCCTCCAGCTTCGTCGGGCAGAATTTCAGCTATCGGCCCTATGTCATCGACGCCATGGCGGGCGGGCAGGGGCGGTTCTACGGCATCGGCACCACCTCCGGCGTGCGGGGCTATTTCTTCTCGGCTCCGGTGCAGGACGATGCCGGCCGCATCACCGCCGTCGTCGCGGTCAAGATCGGCGTGGACCGGATCGAGGCCTCCTGGCGCGGCAACCAGTATCGCGTGCTGGTGACCGACCCCGAAGGCACGGCCTTCCTGTCCTCCGAGCCAAGCTGGCTTTACCACAGCATCCGGCCGCTGACGCCGGAACGGCTGGCGCGCACCGAATCCTCGCGCCGCTATGCCGGCACGCCCCTGGCCGAATTGCCGATCGAGCGGCTGGACCTGCACGGCGCCCCGGTCTTTCGCCTGCCGCCCGCGCTTGCAGGGGGTCCCCAGCGCAGCCACGACTATATCGCCGCCTCCGAGGACATGCCGGGCGCGGGCTGGACGGTGCATGTGCTTCTGGACAGCGCCGAGCTGCGGGCCGAGGCGCGGCTGGCGGTGCTGAGCCTCGCGCTGCTCTTGTCGGTCGCGGGCTTCGGGCTGATGATGTGGCGCCAGCGCCGCGCGCAGGCGGCCGAGCGGCTGGCCATGCAGCAATTCGCCACCGCCGAGCTGGAGCGCCGCGTGGTCGAGCGCACCGCCGATCTGGCGCGGGTGAACGACCAGCTCGAACTGGAGATCGCCGAGCGCCGCGCCACCGAGGCCGAGCTGCGCGCCGCGCAGGCCAGCCTGGTGCAGGTCGGCAAGCTGGCGGCGCTGGGGCAGATGTCGGCCTCGCTTTCGCACGAGATCAACCAGCCGCTGGCGGCGGCGCGCAACTATGCCGACAGCGCCGCCATCCTGATCGAGCGCGGCGAACACGCCCGCGCGCGCGAGAACATCGCCCAGATCCTGTTGCTGGTGGACCGGATGGCCGCCATCGGCAAGCATCTGCGCCACGCGGCAAGAAAGCCCGACGATGTGCTGGGCGCGGTGGCGCTGGCCGGGCTGCTGGACGAAACCCGCACCATCGTCGCCGCGCGGCTGGCCAGCAGCGGCGCCGAGCTGGAGCTGGACGTGCCCGCCGACCTGCCGCCGCTGCGGGCGGGGCCGACGCGCTTGCAGCAGGTGCTGGTGAACCTGATCACCAATGCCGTCGATGCGGTCGAGGGCGGCGCGGATCGCCGCATCACGCTTTCGGCGCGGGCCGAGGGCGGGCGCCTCGCCATCCGGGTCCGCGACCGCGGGCCGGGCGTGCCGGCGGCCATCGCGGCGCGCATCTTCGATCCGTTCTTCACCACCAAGGGCATGGGGGCTGGGCTGGGCCTGGGCCTGTCGATCACCGCCAATATCGTGCGCGATTTCGGCGGCGAGATCGCCTGCCGCAACATGCGGCCCGGCGCCGAATTCTGCGTGGTCCTGCCCGCCGCCGCCGGCGCCGAGGCCGCCGAGACTGCCGCATGACCCCGCGCGTGCTTCTGGTCGAGGATGACGAGCAGATGCGCAGCTCGACCGCGCAGGCGCTGGAACTGGCGGGGTTCACCGTCGAGGCGCTGGCCTCGGGCGAGGAGGCATTGGCGCTGGCCGGTTCGGGCTTTGCCGGCGCGGTGGTCAGCGACATCCGCATGCCGGGCATGGACGGGATGACGCTGCTGGGCCGGCTGCACGAGGTCGATCCCGAGATCCCGGTGATCCTGGTCACCGGCCATGCCGAGGTGCCGCTGGCGGTCGAGGCGATCCGGGGCGGCGCCTATGACTTCATCGAGAAGCCCTTCGTGGTGCAGGAACTGGCCACGGTGATCCGCCGCGCCATCGACCACCGTGGGCTGGTGCTGGAAAACCGCCGGCTGCGCGCCGTCGCGGGCAAGCGCGACGATGTCGAGGCCCGGCTGCCCGGCCGCACCCAGGTCATGGTGGACCTGCGCTATCGGTTGCGCGCCATCGGCGCCTCGGATGCCGATGCGCTGGTGATCGGCCCGACCGGCGCCGGGAAAGAGGTGGTGGCGCGCACGCTGCACGACATTTCGGCCCGTGCCGGCCGGCCCTTCATCGCCATCAACTGCGCCGCCCTGCCCGAGGCGCTGATCGAAAGCGAGCTGTTCGGCCATGAGCCGGGGGCCTTTCCCGGTGCGCTGCGGCCGCGATACGGCAAGTTCGAACATGCGCGCGGCGGCACGGTCCTGCTGGACGAGATCGGCTCGATGCCCCTGGAATTGCAGGCCAAGCTGCTGCGGGTGCTGCAGGAACGCACGATCACCCGGCTCGGCTCGAACGACTCGGTGCCGCTGGACGTGCGCTTCATCGCCGTCAGCAAGGTCGATCTGGAGGAACTGGTCGCGCAGGGCCTTTTCCGCGAGGACCTGCTGTGGCGGCTGAACGTCGCCGTGCTGCATGTCCCGCCGCTTTCGGCGCGGCGCGAGGACATCCCGCTGCTGTTCCTGCAATTGCTGCGCGAGGCCGCCGCCCGCCACAACCTGCCCGAGCGCGAGGCGCCCGCCGCCTTCCTGTCGGGCCTTGCGGCCAAGGAATGGCCGGGCAATGTGCGCGAGCTGCGCAACCTGGCCGAGCGTTTCGTGCTGGGACTGGAAGGCGCGGAGCTTGGCCCCGAACAGGGTGCGCGCCTGGCCGAGCGCGTGGCCGAGTTCGAGCGCAGCCTGATCGCCGGAGCCATCGCCGCCCATGGCGGCAAGCTGCGCCCGGTCTATGAGACGCTGGGTATTTCGCGCAAGACTCTCTACGAGAAGATGCAGAAATACGGCCTCGACCGCCGCCTGATCCTGGATGCGGCCGAGGACGATGCCGGCTGAGCAGGCAGATGGGTGGAAATCCACCCATCATTCATGCGGCATGTTACCTTTCCCACCCATTTTTGGCATCCTTGCGCAACTTGCGCCTTTGGCCCCGCGTTTTTGATTTGTGCCGCGGCGGCTTGCCGCCGCACCATTCCGCGGAGGCCGCGTCGAGGAGGACGCAGGCCAAAGCATATTTTGGGGGAGGGGATATGGCTTACCCGAAGCTTCTGGGCGCGCTTTGCGCTACGACATTGCTGGTCGCGCCGGCTTTCGCGCAGGATTGGCCGCAGCGCCAGATCACCATGGTGGTGCCTTTCGCGGCCGGCGGGCCGACCGATACGGTGGCGCGCATGGTGGCCGAGCGCATGTCGGCCGACCTGGGCCAGCAGATCATCGTCGAGAATATCGGCGGTGCCGGCGGCACGCTGGGCGCCGGCAACGTCGCCAAGGCCGATCCGGACGGCTATACGGTGCTGCTGCACCATATCGGCATGGCGACCTCGGCCACGCTTTACCGCAACCTGGCCTATGACACGCTGAATGCCTTCGACTATGTGGGCCTGGTGACCGAGGTGCCGATGGTCGTCGTCGCCCGCAAGGATTTCGAGCCCAACGACTTCACGGCGTTCATCTCCTACGTCAAGGACAACGCGGACAACCTGACGCTGGCCAATGCGGGCATCGGCTCGGCCTCGCATCTGTGCGGCATGATGCTGATGTCGGCGCTCGAGGCGCCGCTGGTGACGGTCCCCTACAAGGGCACCGGCCCGGCGATGACCGACCTGCTGGGTGGGCAGACCGATATCATGTGCGACCAGACCACCAACACCACGCAGCAGATCAAGGGCGGCACGATCAAGGCCTATGCCGTGACCACGCCCGAGCGGCTGGAGCTGTTCCCCGACCTGCCCACGGCGATGGAAAGCGGGCTGGACGGCTTCGACGTGTCGATCTGGCACGGCATCTATACGCCCAAGGGAACGCCGGCCGAGGTGAACGAGCGGCTGTCGAAATCCCTGCAATCCGCGCTGGCGGACGAGGGGGTCGTGAAGGCCATGGCCGACCTGGGCACCGCGCCTTCGCCGGCCGAGGATGCCACGCCCGCCGCGCTGCAAGCCAAGCTTGAGGCCGAGATCGCCCGCTGGCAGCCGGTGATCGAGGCCGCGGGCGTCTACGCCGACTGAACCGGCGCCCCGCCGCCCGCAATGCGCGGCGGGGCTTGCTGCAAGCAGGGGGGAAACACATGTCCACGAAACCCAAGGACGGGACCGACATCGCGGCCGGGCTGCTGCTGATGGCGGCGGCGGGATTTTTCGGTTGGCAGACGACGGGGCTGGAGATCGGCACCTCGCTGCGCATGGGGCCCGGCTATTTCCCGATGGTGCTGTCGGGGATCCTGTTCCTGTTGGGGCTGATCGTCTTTCTGCGCGCCTTCGGCCGCGAGGACGACGAGCCCTTCGGCAAGGTCGCATGGCGCGGCATCCTGTTCATCCTGCCGGCGCCGATCTTTTTCGGCCTGACGGTGCGCGGGCTCGGCTTCGTGCCGGCGCTGTTTCTGGCCACGCTGATCGCCTCGCAGGCCTCGATGCGGATGCGGCCCCTGGCGGCGCTGATCCTGGCGGTGACGGTGACCATCCTGTCGACGCTGATCTTCAGCTATGGCCTTGGCCTGCCGTTCCGGCGCTTCGGGCCCTGGGTCCAGTTCTAGAAAGGGGGCGTCATGGAACTGCTCAGCAATCTCGCGCTTGGCTTCTCGGTCGCCTCGTCGCTGGCGAACCTGCTCTTCTGCCTGATCGGCGTGCTTCTGGGCACGCTGATCGGGGTGCTGCCGGGGATCGGCGCCACGGCGACCATCGCCATGCTCTTGCCGATCACCTTCCAGCTCGAGCCGGTCAGCTCGCTCATCATGCTGGCGGGGATCTATTACGGCGCGCAATACGGCGGCTCGACCACCGCGATCCTGATCAACATGCCGGGCGAAAGCTCGTCCGCCGTCACCGCCATCGACGGCTACCAGATGGCGCGCAAGGGCCGCGCGGGCACGGCGCTGGCCACGGCGGCGCTGGGGTCGTTCTTTGCCGGCACCGTCGCGACCTTCCTGGTCGCGATCTTTGCCCCGCCCCTGACCGCGGTGGCGCTGAAATTCGGCGCGGCCGAGTATTTCAGCCTGATGGTCATGGGCCTGGTCATGTCGGTGGCGCTGGCGCATGGCTCGGTCCTCAAGGCGCTGGCCATGGTGGTGCTGGGCCTGCTTCTGGGCATCGTCGGCACCGACATCTATACCGGCGCGCCGCGTTTCACCCTGGGCATCACCCAATATGCCGACGGGCTGAACTTCGTCGCCGTCGCCGTGGGCGTCTTCGGCATCGCCGAGATCCTGCGCAACCTCGAGGACGAGCACGACCGCGAGGTGATGACCAAGAACATCAGCCGCCTGTTCCCCAACCGCGAGGAATTCAGGCAGATGATCGGCCCGGTCCTGCGCGGCACCGGGGTCGGCTCGGTCCTGGGCATCCTGCCGGGCGGGGGCGCGATCCTGGCCAGCTTTGCCTCGTACACGATCGAGAAGAAGGTCTCTGCCCGGCCGCAGGACTTCGGCAAGGGTGCGCTGGCCGGCGTCGCCGGCCCGGAAAGCGCCAACAATGCCGGGGCGCAGACCTCGTTCATCCCGCTGCTGACGCTGGGCATCCCGGCGAACCCGGTCATGGCGCTGATGATCGGCGCGATGATCATCCAGGGCATCGTGCCGGGGCCGAACGTGGTCAGCGAACAGCCGGCGCTGTTCTGGGGCATCATCGCCAGCATGTGGATCGGCAACCTGATGCTGGTGATCCTGAACCTGCCGCTGATCGGGCTGTGGGTCAGGCTGCTGACGGTGCCTTACTATGTGCTGTTCCCGATCATCATGGCGATGTGCTCGATCGGGGTCTATTCGGTGGCCTCGAACACCTATGACCTCTATGCCGTCGCCTTCTTCGGGCTGCTGGGCTATGTCATGTCCAAGCTGCGCTGTGAGCCGGCGCCCCTGCTGCTGGGCTTTGTCCTGGGCCCGCTGCTGGAAGAGAACCTGCGCCGGGCGATGATCCTGTCGCGGGGCGATCCCATGACCTTCTTGACCCGCCCGATCAGCGCCACCCTGCTTTTGATGTCGCTGGCCGTGCTGGTGCTGGTCTTCCTGCCGCAGATCCGCAAGCGCCGGGACGAGGTCTTTACCGAAAGCGATGCGTAAGACATTCAACAGAGAGGAAACCATGACAGCATCCATCACCCGCCGCCTGCTGCTGGGCGCCGCCATGGCGCTTGGCCTCGCAGGTGCCGCCGCCGCCGAATACCCCGAGCGTCCGATCACCCTGGTGATCCCCTTTGCCGCCGGCGGCTCGACCGACGTGGTCGGCCGCATCGTCGCCGACCGCATGAGCCAGGAACTGGGCCAGCAGGTCATCGTGCAGAACGTCGGCGGCGCCGGCGGCAGCCTGGGCGCGGCCCAGGTCGCCAAGGCCGACCCGGACGGCTATACGATCCTGATGGCGACCGTCGCCACCCATGCGCTGAACCCGCTGATCCTGAAGCAGAAACCCTATGATCCGGTCGAGGATTTCGCGCCGGTCTCGCTTCTGGTTCTGGTGCCGAACGTGCTGGCTGTGAACCCGGAACTGCCGGTCAACACCGTGCAGGAGCTGATCGACCTGTCCAAGTCCGAGCCGCTGGCCTATGCCTCGTCCGGCAACGGCACGCCGCTGCACCTGTCGGGCGAGCTGTTCAAGGCCATGGCCGGGATCGACCTGACCCATATCCCCTACAAGGGCTCGGGGCCGGCACTGACCGACGTGCTGGGCAACCAGGTGCCGATCATCTTCGACAACCTGCCCTCGGCCTCGGGCCATATCGCCTCGGGCAAACTGCGGGCGCTTGGCGTGACCACGGCGGAGCGCGCGCCCAGCTTCCCCGACGTTCCGGCCATCGCCGAGACCCTGCCGGGATACGAGACCTATACCTGGAACGCGCTTTTCGCCCCGGCAGGCACGCCGCCCGAGGCTATCGAGGCGCTGAACAAGGCCGCGCTGACCGCCATGGCCGACCCGGCGGTGGCCGACCGGATGAAGGAGTTTTCCGCCACCGTCGTCGCCTCGACGCCCGAGGAACTGGCCGAGCACGTCAAGGCCGAGATGGCGAAATGGGAGCCGGTGGTGCGCGACGCAAACGTCAGCCTGGACTGACGCGCTATCGAAAGGCCGGGCCTCGTCCCGGCCTTTTCCTTGCCGGCCAGTCCTCTCTAGCCCTCTCTAGACCTCTGCGGCCGGGGTGGATTTCGTCCCGGCCGCGCGCGTGCCCGCCCCGCCGCCGTTCAGCCGGCGCAGCGACAGGTCCAGCCGCGCCTCGGCCTCGCGGATCTCGCGGCTGGCTTGGCGCAGGTAGCCGATATGTTCGCCCGCCGCCTGCCGCGCGGCTTGCGCATCGCGGGCCAGGATTGCCTCGGCGATGGCGCGGTGCTGCTGGCGCAGCAACTCGCGGATGGCCGGCACGGCGAACAGCCGGCTGCGGTTCTGGATCACGTCCGAACGCAAGACCCCCGCCAGAGCCTGCATGATCTGGAGCAGGGTCATGTTGTGGCTGGCCTCGTAGATCAGCAGGTGCAATTCGGTATCCGCCTCGGCCTCTTCGCCGGTATCGGCGCGGGCATGGGCGCGGTCCATGCGGCCAAGGCAATCGCGGATGCGCGCCAGTTCCACCTCGGTCGCGCGCTGCGCGGCCAAAGCCGCGGCCGCGCTTTCGACGATGCCGCGGAACTCAAGGTAATCGTCCGCCGCCTCGGCATGGCGCACCAGCATGGCGATCAACGGGTCGGTGATCGCCGCCTTGCCCAGGGCCGCCACCCGGCTGCCGCGCCCGCCGGCGCTGGTCAGAAGCCCGCGTTCCTCCAGGATCTTCAACCCGTCGCGCAGGGTCGAGCGCGAGACGTTCAGCCGCTCGGCCAGCTCGCGCTCGGGCAAGAGCCGTTCGTCGGGGCGCAGCGAGCCCTCCAGGATCAGCGATTCGAGATGCTGGGCCACGGCCTCGGCGGCGCGTTCGGATTTCACGGATGCGTTGGTCATGGGCGCTCATGCGGTTGTCGGATCCCTGCCATGTAAGCACAGGACGGGCGTGGCGGTCCAGAAAAATACCGATTGACGAACATGGTCTGAAAATTATACCAAGAATGCAGGGCAGGACACGGGCCTGCCGTTCGACCAAGGGAGGAGAGCTTGTCCGGTATTGCCATGCCCCGGCCCGATGCGGGCATCCTGGCGCGTGCGCCCCAGATCGTCGCCGCCTTGCGCGACATCCTGCCCGAGGATGCCGTGATCTCGGACCCCGAGGAGACGCGCGCCTATGAATGCGACGCGCTGACCGCCTATCGCTGCCCGCCGCTGGCGGTGGTGCTGCCGCGCACGACCGAGGAGGTCGCGGCGGCCATGCGCATCTGCCACGAGATGCGCGTGCCGGTGGTGCCGCGCGGTGCGGGGACCTCGCTTGCCGGCGGCGCGCTGCCCACGGCGGATTGCGTCATCATCGCCACCCTGCGCCTGCGCGATGTGCTGGAGATCGACACCCGGAACCGCTTCATCCGCGTGCAGACCGGCGTGACCAACCTGTCGGTCAGCGCCGAACTGGAACCGCACGGCTTCTTTTATGCGCCCGACCCGTCCTCGCAACTGGCCTGCACCATCGCGGGCAATATCGCGATGAACTCGGGCGGGGCGCATTGCCTGAAATACGGCGTCACCACCAACAACCTGATGGGCGCCACGGTCGTGCTGACCACGGGCGAGGTGGTGGAACTGGGCGGGGTCGAGATGGGTCCTGCGGGCCTGGACCTGATGGGGCTCATTTGCGGCTCCGAAGGCCAGCTTGGCATCGTGACCGAGGCCACCTTGCGCATCCTGCCGCGGCCCGAGGGCGCGCGCCCGGTGCTGATCGGCTTTGACGGCGCCGAGGTGGCGGGGGAATGCGTGGCGCGGATCATCCGCTCGGGCGTGTTGCCGGTCGCCATCGAATACATGGACGACGTCTGCCTGCGCGCGGTCGAGGCCTTCGCCCATGCCGGCTATCCCGATTGCGCCGCGGTGCTGATCGTCGAGGTCGAGGGCTCGCCCGCCGAGATCGACCACCAGATCGCCCGCATCCGCGAGATCGCCGATGCGCTGAACCCGGTCGAGTTTCGCGAAAGCCGCAATGCCGACGAGGCCATGGCGATCTGGAAAGGCCGCAAGTCCGCCTTTGGCGCCATGGGCCGGCTGGGCGATTACATCTGCCTGGACGGCACGGTGCCGGTGGGCCAACTGCCCTATACGCTGAAGATGATCGGCGAATTGTCGCGCCAGCACGGGCTGGAGGTCGCGAACGTCTTTCACGCCGGTGACGGCAACATGCACCCGCTGATCCTGTTCAACGCCAACAAGCCCGGCGATCTGGAACGCGCCGAGGCCTTCGGCAACGACATCCTGCGGCTTTGCGTCGATGTCGGCGGCTGCCTGACCGGCGAGCATGGCGTGGGCATCGAAAAGCGCGACCTGATGGGCAAGCAATATGACGGCCCCGACCTGGAGATCCAGATGGCGGTCAAGGACGTTTTCGACCCGCGCTGGCTGCTCAATCCGGCCAAGGTCTTTCCGCTGGACGCAAGCCGGCCCTGGCGCGAGGAGGCAGCCGACCGATGATCCCCGACAATCCCAGCCGCGCGGGACTGAGCCCCGCCAGCGAGGCCGAGCTTGGCGCCCTGATCGCCGAGCGTTTCGCGACCCGCCAACCCCTGCGCATCGCCGGCGGCGGCACCCGGGTCGAAACCGGACCCGTGCCGGGCGAGGTGCTTTCGACCGCCGCGATCTCGGGCGTCGTGACCTATGAGCCGGGCGAGATGACGCTGATCGCCCGTGCCGGCACGCCCTTGGACCAGATCGAGCCGATGCTGGCCGCCGAGGGCCAGGCGCTGGCCTTCGAGCCTGCCGACATGCGCGGCGTGCTGGGCCGCAATGGCACGCCGACCATCGGCGGCGTGGTCGCGGCCAATGCTAGCGGCCCGCGCCGGCTGCTGGCCGGGGCCTGCCGCGACCATCTGCTGGGGGTGCGCTTTGTCGACGGTCAGGGCCGCGTGCTGAAGAACGGCGGCAGGGTGATGAAGAACGTCACCGGCCTCGACCTGGGCAAGCTGATCTGCGGGGCGCATGGCAGCTTGGGCGTGCTGACCGAGGTGGCGCTGAAGACGCTGCCGCACCTGCCCGACCGCTGCACGCTGGGCTTTCACGGCGTCACGGTCGAGGAGGCGGTGGCGATCTTTTCGACGGCGCTGGCGACCCCTTTCGAGGTTTCGGGCGCCGCCTTCCGCGACGGCTCGGCCTGGCTGCGGGTCGAGGGGCTGGGGCCGCAGATGGATTATCGCCGCGACCGGCTGCTGGACCTGCTGAAACCGCGCGAGGCCGAGGTGCTGGACGGTGCCGCCACCGTGGCGCTGTGGCGCGACCTGCGCGATCTGGCGCATTTCGCGGGAACGGACGCGCCGCTTTGGCGGGTGCTGGTCAAGCCGAGCCTTGCCCCGGCCACGGCGCGGGCCTTGCAGGCGCTGGGCGGCGAAGTGTCGCTCGACTGGAGCGGCGGGCTGGTCTGGTATTGTGGACCGGGCAGCCCGCAGGCGGTGCGGCAGGTCGCCCCCCATGCCACGCTGGTCCGGCGCGGCGGGCTTGACGGCCCGGCCTTCCCGCCCGAGGCCCCGCCTGTCGCCCGCCTCTCGGCCGGGTTGCGCCAAAGGTTCGACCCCGCCGGTATCCTCAACCCCGGCTTGATGGATCGCTGACATGCAGACCAATTTCACGCCCCAGCAACTGGCCGACCCCGGCACGGCCCGCGCCAACGAGATCCTGCGCAGCTGCGTCCATTGCGGTTTCTGCACCGCGACCTGCCCGACCTACAAGGTGCTGGGCGACGAGCTGGACAGCCCGCGCGGCCGCATCTACCTGATCAAGGACATGCTGGAGAACGGCAAGGTTCCCGACGCCAAGACCGTCGGCCATATCGACCGCTGCCTCAGCTGCCTGTCCTGCATGACCACCTGTCCCTCGGGCGTGCATTACATGCACCTGGTCGATCACGCCCGCGAATATATCGAAAAGACCTATCGCCGCCCCTTGGGCGAAAGGGCGCTGCGCTGGCTTCTGGCGCGCATCCTGCCCTATCCGGGGCGCTTCCGGCTGGCGCTGATGGGCGCGAAACTGGCACGGCCCTTTCGGCGGCTGGTGCCGGATGCGCGGCTGCGGGCCATGCTGGACATGGCGCCCCGCGACATCCCGCCGCCCAGCCTGAACGACCGCCCGCAGGTCTTTGCCGCCGAGGGGCCGCGCCGCAAGCGGGTGGCGCTGCTGATCGGCTGCGCGCAAAGGGCGCTGAACACCGACATCAACGACGCGACCATCCGCCTGTTGCGCCGCCATGGCTGCGAGGTGGTGATCCCGCGCGGCCTGGGCTGCTGCGGCGCGCTGACCCATCACATGGGCAAGACCGACGAAAGCCACGCCTCGGCTGCCGCCAATATCCGCGCGCTGATGGCCGAGGTCGCGCGCGAGGGGCTGGACGCGGTGGTCATCAACACCTCGGGCTGCGGCACCACGGTCAAGGATTACGGACACATGTTCGAAAACGATCCGCTGGCCGCCGATGCCGCGCGGGTGGCCGGTCTGGCCAAGGACATCACCGAGGTGATGGCCGATCTGGGCCTGCGCGAGCCGGGCCATGCCGAGCCGCTGCGCGTCGGCTATCACGCCGCCTGTTCGTTGCAGCATGGCCAGCAGATCCGCGCGACGCCCAAGGAGCTTCTGGCCGCCGCCGGGTTCACCGTGCTGGAGCCGAAGGACGCGCATATCTGCTGCGGCTCGGCCGGCACCTACAACCTGATGCAGCCGGCGATCTCGGCCGAATTGAAGCGCCGCAAGGTCGAGACGCTGGAGGCGCTGACCCCGCAGGTCATCAGCGCCGGCAATATCGGCTGCATGATGCAGATCGGCTCGGGCACCGGCGTGCCGGTCGTCCATACGGCCGAACTGCTGGACTGGGCCACCGGCGGGCCTAGGCCGCGGGCGCTGGCGCATCCGGTCTAGGCTCGCCCCGGCTTGGGAGCGGGCGGCGTCGCAAAGGCCCGGAGATGCGAACGGCGGCCCTAACCCGGCCGCCGTTCCCTTGTCTCATCCGTGAAGGCGCCGGCCCGTCAGCTCATCTCTCGCAGGACGTATTGCACGATGCGCTCGGCGGCCTCTTCGGGCGTCAGCGCGACCGTGTTCACGGTCAGCTCGGCATTCTGCGGCTGCTCATAGGGGCTGTCGATGCCGGTGAAGTTCTTCAGCTGGCCGGAACGCGCCTTCTTGTAGAGGCCCTTGACGTCGCGCGCCTCGGCCACTTCCAGCGGCGTGTCGACGAAAACCTCGACGAACTCGCCCGGCGCCATCAGGTCGCGCACCATCTGCCGTTCCGAGCGGAAGGGCGAGATGAAGGCGGTCAGCACGATCAGCCCGGCATCGGTCATCAGCCGCGCCACCTCGCCCACGCGGCGGATGTTCTCCACCCGGTCGGCATCGGTGAAGCCCAGGTCGCGGTTCAGGCCGTGGCGGATGTTGTCGCCGTCCAGCAGGAAGGTGTGCTTGCCAAGGGCATGCAGCTTTTTCTCGACGATATTGGCGATGGTGGACTTGCCCGAGCCGGACAGGCCGGTGAACCAGACCACGGCGGGCTTCTGGTTCTTCAGTGCCGCATGGGCCTCGCGGTTCACGTCCAGCGCCTGCCAGTGGATGTTCTGCGACCGGCGCAGCGCGAAATGGATCATGCCCGCCGCCACGGTGGCGTTGGTCATGCGGTCGATCAGGATGAAGCCGCCAAGGTCGGGGTTCTGGGCATAGGCCTCGAACGGGATCGGCCGGTCGGTCGAGATGTTGACCACGCCGATGGCGTTCAGCCCCAGCGTCTTGCTGGCCAGATGCTCCAGCGTGTTGACGTTGACCTCGTATTTCGGCTCGGTGACGGTCGCGGTGACGGTCTGGGTGCCGATCTTCAGCAGGTAGGGGCGGCCCGGCAGCATCTCCTGCTCGGCCATCCAGACCAGCGTCGCCTCGAACTGGTCGGCGACCTCGCAGGGCTGATCCGATTGCACGATCACGTCGCCGCGCGAGCAGTCGATCTCGTCGGCGAAGGTCAGCGTCACCGACTGGCCGGCGATGGCAAGATCCAGGTCGCTGTCCTGGGTGACGATGGACTTGACCGTGGTGGTCTTGCCCGAGGGCAGCACCCGGATCGCATCGCCCGGCCGCACCGTGCCCGCGCCGATCTGCCCGGCGAAGCCGCGGAAATCGAGGTTCGGCCGGTTCACCCATTGCACGGCCATGCGGAAGGGGTGGTCCAGCATCTGGGTGTCGCTGACCGGCGCCTCTTCCAGGTGGCCCAGCAGGGTCGGGCCCTGATACCAGTGCATGTTGTCGCTGTGGCTGACGATATTGTCGCCCTTGAGCCCCGAGATCGGGATCGGCAGGAAGCTGTCCATGCCGATCTGCTTGGCGAAATGCGAATAATCCGCGACGATCTCATAGAAGCGCTCGGCCGAGTAATCGACCAGGTCCATCTTGTTGACCGCCAGAACCACGTTGCGGATGCCGAGCAGGTTGACCAGATAGCTGTGCCGCCGCGTCTGGGTCAGCACGCCTTGGCGCGCATCGATCAGGATCACCGCCAGGTCGGCGGTCGAGGCGCCGGTGACCATGTTGCGGGTGTATTGTTCATGGCCGGGGGTGTCGGCGACGATGAACTTGCGCTTGTCGGTGGCGAAGAAGCGATAGGCCACGTCGATGGTGATGCCCTGTTCGCGTTCGGCCGCCAGGCCATCGACCAGCAGGGCGAAGTCGATCTCGCCGCCCTGGGTGCCCACGGCCTTCGAATCGTTTTCAAGGCTGGCGAGCTGGTCCTCGAAGATCATCTTGCTGTCATAGAGCAGCCGGCCGATCAGCGTGGACTTGCCGTCGTCGACCGAGCCGCAGGTGATGAAGCGCAGCATGGTCTTGTGCTGGTGCTTCAGCAGATAGGCGTCGATGTCCTCGGCGATCAGCGAATCCGTGACGTAGACGGGGTCTTTCATCTCGTGGTTCATCTCAGAAATACCCCTCTTGCTTCTTCTTCTCCATCGAGGCCGACTGGTCGTGGTCGATGGCGCGGCCCTGCCGCTCGGACGTGGTGGTCAGCAGCATTTCCTGGATGACTTCCGGCAGGGTGCGGGCGCTGGATTCCACCGCGCCGGTCAGCGGATAGCAGCCCAGCGTGCGGAAGCGCACCGATCTCATCGTCGGCACCTCGCCCTCGCGCAGCGGAAAGCGTTCGTCATCGACCATGATCAGCAGCCCGTCGCGTTCCACGACCGGCCGCGGCTCGCTGAAATACAGGGGCACGATGTCGATGTTTTCCAGGTGGATGTATTGCCAGATGTCCAGCTCGGTCCAGTTCGACAGCGGGAAGACCCGGATCGATTCGCCCTTGCCCTTGCGGGTGTTGTAAAGCTTCCACAGCTCGGGGCGCTGGTTCTTGGGGTCCCAGCGGTGATTGGCCGAGCGGAACGAGAACACCCGCTCCTTGGCGCGCGATTTCTCCTCGTCGCGCCGCGCGCCGCCGAAGGCCACGTCGAAATTGAACTTGCTCAGCGCCTGCTTCAGCCCGTCCGTCTTCCACATGTCGGTATGCAGGCTGCCATGGTCGAAGGGGTTGATGCCCTTTTCCATCGCTTCGGGGTTGTGATGGATGATCAGCTCCATGCCGGCGTCGCGCGCGGCGCGGTCGCGCAGCTCGTACATGGCGCGGAATTTCCAGGTGGTGTCCACATGCAGCAGCGGAAAGGGCGGCGGGGCCGGATAGAACGCCTTCTTCGCCAGATGCAGCATGCAGGCCGAATCCTTGCCCACCGAATACAGCATCACCGGGTTGTCGGCCGTAGCCACGACCTCGCGCATGATCTGGATGCTTTCGGCCTCCAGCCGCTGCAGATGGGTCAGCGTGGCCGCCTGACCCCCGGTATGAATGACGGATTGGCTGTTCATCTGGGTGGCCCTTATTCTACGATGGGCGTCCTTTGCCAGATTTTTGCAGCAAGACCAAGACCAACGGGGCCTGAAACGGCGGTGCGACGACGGAAAGGACCACCGTTCCGATGCAGCGCGGAATTCGCGGACGGGCCGGGGCTGCCGGCCGGTTTTGCCAGACCGTGGTTCCACCCGCGGATTACCTTCGCTAATGTTCGTTTATGTTCGAATTTGGGCGCCATCGCGATGCCTCCGCCACCGCAGCCTTGCGGAATCCGCGCCATCTTTTGCCCCTCTTGTGCGGCTGAGACGCGTTTTCCAAAGGAATCTGCTGCCGCATCGCTCTTCAATATTCGATTTCTGCAAAAACGATCATAAACGAAAATTTTTTGCTTGACGGGAATCACGGAGCCGTTACATCTTTTCGCTATCGACAGGCGCGAACGACGGGGAGGGAGCGGCGTGTCAGCACCAGCGCGGCCCGAGGCCGACCTTTTCATTATCGGCGGTGGAATCAACGGCTGCGGCATCGCGCGGGACGCGACGGGGCGTGGGCTTTCCGTCACGCTGGCCGAGATGGGAGATCTGGCGCAGGCGACCTCGTCGGCCTCGACCAAGCTGTTCCATGGCGGGCTGCGCTATCTGGAATTCTTCGAGTTCCGGCTGGTGCGCGAGGCGCTGGAGGAACGCGAGACGTTGCTGGCCGCCATGCCGCATATCTCGTGGCCGATGCGCTTCGTGCTGCCCTATTCGCCGCAGATGCGGTTCGAAAGCGACACGCCGACCTCGCGCATCCTGTCCCTGGCCATGCCCTGGCTGCGCGGCCGCCGCCCGGCCTGGCTGATCCGGCTGGGGCTGTTCCTTTACGACAACCTGGGCGGGCGCAGGATCCTGCCGGGCACCAAGCGCCTGGACCTGGCACGCGATCCGCTGGGCAAGCCGCTGAAGCCGGGCTTTCGCCTGGGCTGGGAATATTCCGACTGCTGGGTGCAGGATTCGCGGCTGGTGGTGCTGAATGCCCGCGATGCCGAGGCGCGCGGCGCCACCATCCTGACCCGCACCCGCGTCACCCGTGCCGAGCGCGCGGACGGGCTGTGGCGCATCACCACCGAGGGGCCGGACGGAACGCGCACCCATCATGCCCGTGCGCTGGTCAATGCCGGCGGGCCGTGGGTCGAGGACGTGATCCGCAACGTCGCCCATATCCCCTCGACCGAGGGCGTGCGGCTGGTGCGCGGCAGCCATATCGTCGTGCCGCGGCTTTACGATCACGACCGCTGCTATTTCTTCCAGGGCGAGGATGGGCGGATCATCTTCTCGATCCCGTTCGAGGAGGACTTCACCCTGATCGGCACCACCGACATGGATCATCAGGGATTGCCGGGCGAAGCGCGCTGCTCGGAGGCCGAGCGCGACTATCTCTGCGCCTTCGCCAGCCGGTATTTCGCGCGGCCCGTGACGCCCGACCAGGTGGTCTGGACCTATTCCGGGGTGCGGCCGCTTTACGACGACGGCGCGAAATCGGCCACGGCGGCGACGCGGGACTACGTGCTCAGCCTGCATGACGAGGGCGCGCCGCTGCTCAACGTCTTCGGCGGCAAGATCACCACCTATCGCCGGCTGGCGGAAAGCGCGCTGGCGAAGCTCGCGCCCTTCTTTCCGCAGGCGGGCGGCGACTGGACGGCCCGGGTGCCGCTGCCCGGGGGCGACTTCCCGGTGGACGGGGTCGAGGCCCTGATCGCGCAATTGCAGGCCAGCCATCCGTTCCTGTCGCCGCGCCTTGCCCGCCGGCTGGTGCGCACCTACGGCACCGAGGCGTTCCTGCTGCTGGACGGTGCCGGAAGCATGGCCGATCTGGGCCGCGACTTCGGCGCCGGGCTGACCGAGGCCGAGGTTAACTGGCTGATCCGCAACGAATTCGCCCACAGCGCCCAGGACATCCTGTGGCGGCGCACCAAGCTGGGCTTGCACATGAACGAGGCGCAGTGCCGCGAGTTGGGGGCGTTCGTCGCGACGCGGCATGCCGCCTATTCGGCGGCGGAGTAAGGGGGAGGAAGGCTTTGCTGGAATTGCAGGGCGTATCTCGGTCGGTCGGGGGCAGGGTGCATATCCATCCCACCAGCCTGACCTTGCAAAGGGGCAGCATGAACGTGCTGCTGGGGCCGACGCTGTCCGGCAAGACCAGCCTGATGCGGCTGATGGCCGGGCTGGACCAGCCGACGACCGGCCGCATCCTCTGGGACGGGCAGGACGTGACCGGCCGGAGGGTGCAGGACCGCGGCGTCGCCATGGTCTATCAGCAATTCATCAACTATCCCGGCCTTTCGGTCTATGAAAACATCGCCTCGCCCCTGCGCATCCTGGGCCGGCCGCGGGACGAGATCGACCGCAAGGTGCGCGAGACCGCCGAGATGCTGCACCTGACGCCGATGCTGGCGCGCAAGCCGCTGGAGCTTTCGGGTGGCCAGCAGCAACGCTGCGCCCTGGCGCGCGCGCTGGTCAAGGGCGCCGGGCTGGTGCTGCTGGACGAGCCGCTGGCGAACCTCGACTACAAGCTGCGAGAGGAGTTGCGGATCGAGATCCCGCGCATCTTCGAGGCATCCGGCGCGATCTTCGTCTATGCCACCACCGAGCCCGAGGAGGCGTTGCTGCTGGGCGGCAATACCGCCACGCTCTGGGAAGGGCGGGTGACGCAGTTCGGCCCGACGCCGACGGTCTATCGCCAGCCGGTCGATGCGACGACGGCGCGGGTGTTCAGCGATCCGCCGATGAATTTCGTCGGCGCCCGCAAACAGGGCGCTGCCGTCAGCCTTGGCGAAAGCGCGCTGGCCGCGGGCAGCTTTGCCGATCTGCCGGACGGCGCCTATCTGGCCGGGTTCCGCGCCAACCACCTGTCGCTGGCCAGGCATCGCCCGACGGCGGTCGAGTTCGCCTGCCGACTCGTCGGGACCGAGATCACCGGCTCGGAGACCTTCGTCCATGTCGAGCACGGCGCCGACCGCTGGGTCGGGCTGGTCGAGGGCGTGCACCTGCTGACCGCCGGCCAGCCGCTTTCGGTCTGGCTGGACCCGGCGCATGTCTATCTGTTCGATGCGTCCGAGCGGCTGGCCGCACCGGCCGCCTATGCGAAGGCGGCCTGACATGGCACAGATCACGCTCAAGAACCTCGCCCACAGCTATCTCGCCCATCCGCGATCCGAGGCGGATTACGCGCTGAAGGAAATGGATCATGTCTGGCAGGACGGCGGCGCCTATGCGCTCCTGGGCTCGTCGGGCTGCGGCAAGACCACGCTTCTGAACATCATCTCGGGGCTTCTGACCCCCAGCCACGGCCGGGTGCTGTTCGGCGACCGCGACGTGACCGCGGCGCCCACGGCCGAGCGCAACATCGCGCAGGTGTTCCAGTTCCCGGTGGTCTACGACACCATGACGGTGCGCGACAACCTGGCCTTCCCGCTGAAGAACCGCGGCAAGGACGCCGCCTATATCAAGGCGCGCGTGGACCAGATCGCCCGCATGATCGGCATGGAGGCGCGGCTGGACCGCAAGGCGCAGGGCCTGACCGCCGATGCCAAGCAGAAGATCTCGCTTGGCCGCGGCATGGTGCGCGAGGACGTGAACGCGATCCTGTTCGACGAGCCGCTGACCGTCATCGACCCGCATATGAAATGGGAGCTGCGCACCCAGCTCAAGCAGTTGCACCGCCAGTTCGGCCATACGATGATCTACGTCACCCACGACCAGACCGAGGCGCTGACCTTCGCCCAGAAGGTCGTGGTCATGTATGAGGGCCGCGTGGTGCAGATGGGCACGCCCGAGGAGCTGTTCGAGAAGCCCGCCCATACCTTCGTGGGCTATTTCATCGGCTCGCCCGGCATGAACTTCCTCGATGCCGAGGTGCGGGGCGACCGTGCCCTGCTGCCCGGCGGCGAGGTGGTGGCGCTGGGCGCGCATTACGCCCCCGCCGCGGGCCGGGTGCAGATCGGCATCCGCCCCGAACATGCCACGCTGGTCGCCGGCGGCGGGCTGCCGCTGACCATCCGCCGCATCGAGGACGTGGGCCGTCACCGCCTGGTGCGCGGCGAGGTGACGGGCCTGCCGCTGAACGTGGTGATGCCCGAGGGCATGCCGGTCGACGGCCTGCCGCAAGTCGCCTTCGCGCCCGACAAGATCAACGTCTATGCCGACGACTGGCGCGTGGCGCCCGAGCGAGAGGGGGCCGTCTGATGGAAAAGACCCAGAACAACCGTGCCTGGCTACTGGTCCTGCCGGTGCTGGTCGTCGTCGCCTTCTCGGCGGTGATCCCGCTGATGACGGTGGTGAACTATTCGGTGAACGACACCTTCGGCAACAACGCCTTCTTCTGGGCGGGCCTCGAATGGTTCGACGAGATGGTGCATTCCCGCCGCCTGCACGAGGCGCTGGGGCGGCAGGCGCTGTTTTCCGCCATCATCCTGGCGATCGAGGTGCCGCTGGGCATCTTCGTGGCGCTGAACATGCCCAAGAAGGGCTTCTGGTCCAGCCTGGTGCTGGTGCTGATGGCGCTGCCCCTGCTGATCCCCTTCAACGTGGTGGGCACGATCTGGCAGATCTTCGGCCGCACCGATATCGGCCTTCTGGGCCATACGCTCAAGGCGCTGGGGCTCGACTACAACTACACCAACGATCCCCTGGACGCCTGGATCACCGTGATCGTCATGGATGTCTGGCACTGGACCAGCCTTGTCGCGCTGCTCTGCTATGCCGGGCTGCAATCCATCCCGCAGGCCTATTACCAGGCTGCCCGGATCGACCAGGCCAGCCGCTGGGCGGTGTTCCGCCATATCGAGCTGCCCAAGATGAAGGGCGTGCTGCTGATCGCCGTGCTGCTGCGCTTCATGGACAGCTTCATGATCTATACCGAGCCCTTCGTGGTGACCGGGGGCGGTCCCGGCAACTCGACCACCTTCCTGTCCATCGACCTGGTCAAGATGGCGGTCGGGCAGTTCGACCTTGGTCCCGCCGCAGCCTTCTCGATCATGTATTTCCTGGTGATCCTGCTGGTCTCATGGGTGTTCTACACCGTCATGACCAATATCGACCGCAGCCAGTCCGACATCCCGGAGGCCATGTGATGCGCGTCAAACCCTCTGCCCTGGTGATGGTGCTCTACCTGCTGTTCCTGCTGATCCCGATCTACTGGCTGGTCAACATGAGCCTGAAGACCAATGCCGAGATCACCGGCACCTTCAGCCTCTACCCGCACAACCTGACGCTGCGGAACTATCGGGTGATCCTGACCGATCCCAGCTGGTACATGGGCTATGTGAACTCGATCATCTACGTGGTGATGAACACGGTGATCTCGATCGCCGTGGCGCTGCCCGCCGCCTATGCCTTCAGCCGCTACAGCTTCATGGGCGACAAGCACCTGTTCTTCTGGCTGCTGACCAACCGCATGTCGCCGCCGGCGGTCTTTGCGCTGCCCTTCTTCCAGCTTTATTCCTCGGTCGGGCTGTTCGACACGCATATCGCGGTGGCGCTGGCGCATTGCCTCTTCAACGTGCCGCTGGCGGTCTGGATCCTGGAAGGCTTCATGCGCGGCGTGCCCAAGGAGATCGACGAGACCGCCTATATCGACGGCTACAGCTTCCCACGCTTCTTCGTGAAGATCTTCATGCCGCTGATCGCGAGCGGAATCGGGGTCGCCGCCTTCTTCTGCTTCATGTTCAGCTGGGTCGAGCTGCTTTTGTCGCGCACGCTGACCTCGGTGAACGCCAAGCCCATCGCGGCGACGATGACGCGCACCGTCTCGGCCTCGGGCATGGACTGGGGCGTGCTGGCGGCGGCAGGGGTGCTGACCATCATCCCCGGCGCGCTGGTGATCTGGTTTGTCCGCAACTACATCGCCAAGGGCTTTGCCCTGGGGAGGGTCTGATGTCCGACACCGCCATCCCGACGCAAGGGCGCGTCGCCTGGCCCGCGATCTATGCCTTGGCCGCCGCGCTGATGGCCGCGATCCTGGGCTTCCTGGTCTGGGCCACGCCGGTCAAGGACGGCGCCAGGGACTGGTTCGCGCCGATGATCGCGGGCGGCTGGATGGCCTGGACCTTTCCGGTGGCGCTGTTCTTCTGGGTGATCGCCAGCCTGCTGGTGCTGTTCACCATCCTGGCCATCCGCTTTCCGGAAACCCCGCGCCGCGGCATCCTGCGCATCGAGACGACGCGCGGCGACCGGCTGTTCATCTCGCTTCTCGGCTCGGCCTTCATCTGCCTGGGCTGGCTGTTCTTCGCGGGCCCGCCGCTGTGGTGGGGGCTTGCGCTTTGCCTCGTCTATGCCGCGGCGGTGTTCCGCTGGGTCTGACCGGGTTCGAACCAGCTCCAGGGGCAGCGGCGACTGCCCGGGGCGCGCGAAAGGATCAACGTCTCATTCCAAGGGAGGAAAACATGAAACCGATGCAAAGGACCACGGCCATGGCGCTTGCGCTTCTGGTCATGGGGGCGCCCGCATGGGCGGACATGGAGGCGGCGAAGAGGTTCCTCGACGCCGAGATCGGCGATCTGTCCTCGCTCTCGCGCGAGGATCAGGAAAAGGAGATGCAGTGGTTCGTAGACGCCGCGCAGCCGCTGGCGGGGATGGAGATCAAGGTGGTCTCGGAGACCATCACCACGCATGAATACGAGGCCAAGGTGCTGGCGCCCGCCTTTACCGCGATCACCGGTATCAAGGTCACCCACGACCTGATCGGCGAGGGCGACGTGGTCGAGAAGCTGCAGACCCAGATGCAGACCGGCGAGAACATCTATGACGCCTATGTCAACGACAGCGACCTGATCGGCACGCATTGGCGCTATCAGCAGGCCCGCAGCCTGACCAAGTGGATGGAAGAGGAAGGCAAGGACTTCACCAGCCCGACGTTGGACCTCGGCGATTTCATCGGGCTGGAGTTCACCACCGCGCCGGATGGCGACCTCTACCAGCTGCCCGACCAGCAATTCGCCAACCTCTACTGGTTCCGCTACGACTGGTTCAGCGACGCGAAGACGCAGGAGGATTTCAAGGCCAAGTACGGCTACGACCTGGGCGTGCCGGTCAACTGGTCGGCCTATGAGGACATCGCCGAATTCTTCACCGGCCGCGACATGTCCTATATCGAGGGCGGCCCGGCGAAGGCCTGGGGCAACATGGACTACGGCAAGAAGGATCCCAGCCTGGGCTGGCGCTATACCGATGCCTGGATGTCCATGGCCGGCATGGGCGACAAGGGCGAGCCGAACGGGCTGCCGGTCGACGAATGGGGCGTCCGCGTCGACGAGAACTCGCGCCCCGTCGGCTCCTGCGTGGCGCGCGGCGGTGCGACCAACGATGCGGCGGCGGTCTATGCCGTGACCAAGGCCATCGACTGGCTCAAGAACTACACCCCGCCCGAGGCCATGGGCATGACCTTCGGCGAGGCGGGGCCGGTCCCGGCGCGCGGCGACATCGCGCAGCAGATGTTCTGGTATACCGCCTTCACCGCCGATATGGTCAAGCCCGGCACCCCGGTCATGAACGAGGACGGCACGCCGAAATGGCGCATGGCCCCCAGCCCGCACGGCGCCTATTGGGCCGAGGGCACCAAGATCGGCTATCAGGACGTGGGTTCCTGGACGCTGATGAAGTCGACCCCGGTGGACCGCGCGCAGGCCGCCTGGCTTTACGCGCAGTTCGTGACTTCGAAGACCGTGGATGTGAAGAAATCCCATGTCGGGCTGACCTTCATCCGCGAGTCGACGATCCAGGACCAGTCCTTTACTGAACGCGCGCCGGAGCTTGGCGGTCTGGTCGAGTTCTATCGCTCGCCCGCCCGCGTGCAATGGTCGCCGACCGGCACGAACATCCCCGACTATCCCAAGCTCGCGCAGCTCTGGTGGCAGAACATCGGCGACGCGCTTTCGGGCGCCAAGCCCCCGCAGGAGGCGCTGGATGCGCTTTGCGCCGAGCAGGAGCGGGTGCTGGCGCGGCTGGAACGCTCGGGCGTGCAGGGCGACCTGGGGCCCAAGCTGAACGAGGAAAAGGACCCGCAGGAGTGGCTGGACGCCGAGGGCGCGCCCGTCGGACCGTTGGAGAACGAAAAGCCGCAGGGCGAGACGATCTCCTATGACGAGTTGATCAAGTCCTGGCAGTGATGCCTTGCGGGGGCGGGGCCGTGCCTCGCCCCCCTTTCCGATCCGCAGGGACGGATCGTCGAAACCCCGGAAATCGCCATGACCCATATCCTTGCCATCGACCAGGGCACGACCTCGTCGCGTGCCGTCATCTTCGACGCCGGGCTGCATCCCGTCGCCGTGGCGCAAGAGGAATTCCCGCAGCACTACCCCTCCTCCGGCTGGGTCGAGCATGATGCCTCGGACCTTTGGGTGACGGTGGCTGGGGTGGCGCGTGCGGCGGTGGAAAAGGCCGGGCTGCATGCCGGCGACATCGCCGCCATCGGCATCACCAACCAGCGCGAGACCACGCTGCTCTGGGACCGCCGGACCGGCCAGCCGCTGCACCGCGCCATCGTCTGGCAGGACCGCCGCACCGCCGGGCTGTGCGACCGGCTCAGGGCCG
>NZ_JASSPE010000070.1:0-794 GCF_030234105.1 Paracoccus sp. SSJ
ATCGTGGTGGTGATCCCGCTGAGCTTCAACGCCGAGCCCTATTTCACCTTCACCGACCGGATGCTGTCCTTCGACCCGGACGGCTATTCGCTGCGCTGGTACGACAGCCTGCTGACCTTCGGCATGGCGCGGCCGGACGCGCCGCGCGACCTGAGCTGGTGGGCGGATGCCTGGCGGAACGCGAAATGGGTGAATGCGGCGAAAAGCTCGATCATCATCGGCTTTTTCTCGACCATCCTGGCCACGGTGCTGGGCACGCTGGCGGCGCTGGGGCTGTCGCGGCCCGAGATGCCGTATCGCCGGGCGATCATGGCGGTGCTGATCTCGCCGATGATCGTGCCGATCATCATCACCGCGACGGGGATGTTCTTCTTCTACTCGAACCCCTGCGAGCCCCTGACCTGGATCGGCCTGGACCCGCAATGCGGCCGGCTGGCGGGCACCTATCTGGGGGTGATCCTGGCCCATGCCACGCTGGGCATTCCCTTCGTGATCATCACGGTGACGGCGACGCTGATCGGCTTCGACCAGTCGCTGAACCGGGCGGCGGCGAGCCTGGGGGCGAACCCGCGCACGACCTTCTTCCGCATCACCATGCCCCTGATCCTGCCCGGGGTGATCTCGGGGGCGCTGTTCGCCTTCGTGACCTCCTTCGACGAGGTGGTGGCGGTGCTGTTCATCGCCGGGCCGGACCAGCAGACCATCCCGCGCCAGATGTGGAACGGCATCCGCGAGCAGATCTCGCCCGCCATCCTCGCCGTCGCCACGCTGCTGGTCATCTTCTCCATCGCGCT
>NZ_JASSPE010000071.1:0-740 GCF_030234105.1 Paracoccus sp. SSJ
GGCGGAAACATCACCTATACCGACTGGCAGAAGGACAATTATTTTCATGCCATCCGCCAGATCGTCGGCAGCGCCAAACGCATCGGCATCGAGTTCGACCATGTCAGCATCGACCTGCTCGCCCTGCTGAAATCCGAATTCCCCGGCGTCGAGTTCGCCGACATCGCCGCCCCCGCCATGCGGCTGCGCATGGTCAAGTCCGCCGAGGAGATCGCCCATATCGCCGAGATGGCCCGCATCGCCGACCTGGGCGGCGCCGCCTGCCTCGAGGCCACCGCCGTCGGCACCCCCGAGCACGAGGTGGCGCTGCATTCCACCGCCGCCATGGTGCGCGAGATCGCCAGGACCTGGCCGCATGCCGAATTGCTGGACAGCTGGACCTGGTTCCAGTCCGGCATCAACACCGACGGCGCCCACAACCCCGTCACCTCGCGCAAGATCCGGCGCGGCGACATCCTGTCGCTGAACTGCTTTCCCATGGTCGCCGGCTATTACGTGGCGCTGGAGCGCACGCTCTTCGCCGAGGAGGCCAGCGACGAACATGTCCGGCTGTGGGAGTTCAACTGCAAGGTCCACGACCGCGGCAAGGAACTGCTGGTGCCCGGTGCGAAATGCTCGGAGATCGCCGCCGAGCTCAACGAGATGTATGCCGCCGAGAACCTGCTGCAATATCGCAGCTTCGGCTATGGCCACAGCTTCGGCGTGCTGTGCCACTATTACGGCCGCGAGGCCGGGCTGGA
>NZ_JASSPE010000072.1:0-725 GCF_030234105.1 Paracoccus sp. SSJ
CACCATACCTGATCTGGTCGCTCGATCGCCAGATTCCGTAGCAGGTAGGGATAGATGCGGTGCTGCGGATGCGGCTCGCTGGTCCTCGGTGCCTGGTAGATCGGCGACAGGCCGATCTTGCGCATCAGCCGCCGGACACGCTTGCGGCCGACGCACCAGCCCTGGCGACGCAGGTGCCGCGCCATCTGACGCGAGCCATACCAGGGCGTTTCCATGAAGGCCCCGTCGATGACACGCATCAACTCAAGATTCTCCGGGCTCTCGCCAGCGGGCTGGCGGTAGAACGAGGCTCGCGAGATCGAGACCAGCTCGCACTGGCGACGGATCGAGAGCCGTTCGTGATCGGGATCAATCATCATTCTCCTCCGATCCAGGCTCAGCGATCGAAGGCTTTGGCCAAAAAATCGCGCTCGACGACGAGCTGGCCGATCTTGGCGTGCAGCTTCGTGACCTCGGCCTCCCGGCCGACCTGTGCGTCGGAAGCCTTGTCGTCGAACGCCTTGGCCAGGTTCTCGATGGCCTGCCGCTTCCACTGCGTGATCTGGTTGGGATGAAGCTGGTGTTTCGTGGCTAACTCCGAAATCGTCCGCTCGCCGCGGATCGCCTCAAGCGCGACCTTGGCCTTGAACTCGGCCGTAAACCGTCTGCGTGTCTTCATGCTGGATCGTCCTTTTCATCGGTCGATCCACCTTATGCCCCTGTCTCAGAAACCGGCACCACCTCAG
>NZ_JASSPE010000073.1:0-671 GCF_030234105.1 Paracoccus sp. SSJ
GCGGCGCAGATGGACGGCGCGATCCTGGTGGTGAACGCGGCCGACGGCCCGATGCCGCAGACGCGCGAGCACATCCTGCTGGGCCGGCAGGTGGGCATTCCCTACATGGTGGTGTACCTGAACAAGGTCGACCAGGTGGACGACCCCGAGCTTCTGGAACTGGTCGAGATGGAAGTGCGCGAGCTTCTGTCGTCCTACGACTATCCCGGCGACGACATTCCGATCGTGAAGGGCTCGGCGCTGGCCGCCCTGGAAGGCCGCGACGCGGAGATCGGCGAGAACTCGATCCGCGAGCTGATGAAGGCGGTGGACGAATACATCCCGACGCCCGAGCGCGCCGTCGACCTGCCGTTCCTGATGCCGATCGAGGACGTGTTCTCGATCTCGGGCCGCGGCACGGTTGTGACCGGTCGCGTCGAGCGCGGCGCGGTGAACGTGGGCGACGAGCTTGAGATCGTGGGCATCCGCCCGACGAAGAAGACGACCTGCACGGGCGTCGAGATGTTCCGCAAGCTGCTGGATCGCGGGGAAGCGGGCGACAACATCGGCGCGCTGCTGCGCGGTGTGGAGCGTGACGGCGTCGAGCGCGGCCAGGTCCTTGCGAAGCCCGGCTCGGTGACGCCGCATACCGAGTTCGAGGCCGAGGCTTACATCCTGACCAAGGAAGAGGG
>NZ_JASSPE010000074.1:0-649 GCF_030234105.1 Paracoccus sp. SSJ
CTGATCCTGCGCCTGATCCTGCCGGGGCTGCGCCGGCGGCTTCTGCTGCGGCGGCTGCGCTGCTGCCGGCTTCGATGCTGCCGGTCCCGGCTGGGTCTTCTCGGGCTGCGGTTTCTGGGGCTGCGGCCTTTCCGGTTGCGGCTGGGCGTCCTGCGGCTTTGCGCCCAGGCCCTGCTGGCCCTGGAAGGGGCGCTGCGCGCGGGCCGGGGATGCGTCCTGCGGCGCGGCCGGCTTGGGCGCGGCAGCCTGGGGCGCGGCAGCCTGGGGTGCGGCCGGCTTCGGATCGGCGGGTTTCGGATCGGCCGGGGGTGCGGCGGGCTGTCGCGCCGGGCCGGGCTTGGGTGCCCCGGTCGCGGCTTGCGGCTTGGCTTGTGCGGCGGCATCCGCCTGCGTCGCCGGTGCAGCGGCGGCAGCGGGGCCTTGCTGCCTGGCGGCCGGCTGCTGGGCCGGCTGGCCGGCCTTGCTGCCGGGCGGTGTGGTGGGGGTGGTCACGGGCAGGTGCGCTTTCGCTGGTTTACCTTTCGGGCGCAGTTGTTACATATTGCCGCCCGTCCAGACCAGTGTTTGCGTTCACATGTCCGATACCGCCTCCCAGATCGGCCCCGCCGCGGCCAACCTCTCTGCGGTTCGCCCCCCTGCGGCCAACCCT
>NZ_JASSPE010000075.1:0-612 GCF_030234105.1 Paracoccus sp. SSJ
CGCCCTGCTTTTTGCGTCGGATTTTCTGCTTTAGCGTTCGAGGAGTTTTCGGTGGTTTCTTTCGAGCAGTGCCAGGCCGGCGAGCAGCAGGGTCAGGGCGACGCCGACCACGAATGCGCGGCTGAGATAGCTGGCCTCGTAGGTGGGATAGAAGCCGCGGCGCATCAGCCCGACGCAATGGATCAGGGGGTTGTACCACAGCAGGTCCTGCGCCTTGGCCGGCATCAGGTCGTAAAGGAAGAAGATGCCCGAGACCAGGAACAGCGGCCGGGTCAGGATGTGCCAGATATGCTCCCAGATCGGAAAGGCGGTCATCAGGTAGCAGTTCAGCACCCCCACCCCGCTGCCCAGAAGCGCCACCAGCAGCAGCGCCTCGAAGACCGAGGCCATGTCCACCGGCCCCGGCAGCTGGTAGATCACGAAGATGCCGCCGATCACGATGGCGATCACCGCGACATTGGTCAGCACGTTCAGCACCACCCGCGCGATCAGCGCATCGACGAAGGTCACGCTGGGATAGGCCAGGAAGGGCCGCGAATAGCGGATCGAGGCGGCCGTCTTGTTGGCCAGGCCGCTGAACATGGCAAAGGGCAGGTAGCCGGTGGCATAGAA
>NZ_JASSPE010000076.1:0-578 GCF_030234105.1 Paracoccus sp. SSJ
TAGGTCATGTTGACAAATGGCGGAGCCAGAGGCGGATGGATGTGATGTCGATGAAGCCACGGAAGCTTTCGGCGGTTTTGTCGTAGCGATTAGCGACGCGGCGAGCATTCTTGAGCCTGTTGAAGCATCGCTCGACGAGGTTCGCAGTCGGTAGAGCCGTCGGTCAACGGCGACACGAAGCCTGCGAGACTTGCGCATTGGGATCACCGGCACGACGTTGCGTGCCTCCATGGTTCTGCGAACCCTATCTGAATCATACCCGCGATCGGCCAGCAGGACGCAAGGTTCTGGCAGGTTGTCCTCCATGACCAGGTCGAAGCCCAGATAGTCCGATGTCTGCCCCGGGGTGATGTGCGACCTCATGGGAAGACCGGCGCCGTTGACGCGGAGGTGAATCTTGGTCGTGAAGCCACCTCTTGAACGGCCAAGACCCTGTCTTGGAGTCCCCCTTTAGCGCCCGCTGCCTGATGATGGGCACGGACCACGGTGCTGTCGACCATCTGAAGGGCGTCGGGGACGAGCCTGCTCTCATTCAGAGCCTCCAGGATCTGCTCCCATGGCCCCGCCAGTGTCCAACG
>NZ_JASSPE010000077.1:0-506 GCF_030234105.1 Paracoccus sp. SSJ
CGATCAGCGCATCGACGAAGGTCACGCTGGGATAGGCCAGGAAGGGCCGCGAATAGCGGATCGAGGCGGCCGTCTTGTTGGCCAGGCCGCTGAACATGGCAAAGGGCAGGTAGCCGGTGGCATAGAATAGCGGGAAGTTCGAGCCCAGCCCCGGGCTGCGCAGCGCCATGCTGAACAGCACCGTCAGCAGCACCACCCCCAGCACCGGCTCGAGCACCGCCCAGATATAGCCCCCCGCCGAACGGCCGTAGGTGGTCGCCATCTCGCGCAGCATCAGCGCCACCACGGTGCGCGCCATCCGCAGCCGCGGCCCGTTGCGGATCGGCCGCTGCGGCGCGCGGGCCGCAGAAGGGTTGGCCGCAGGAGGGTTGGCCGCAGAAGGGTTGGCCGCAGGGGGGCGAACCGCAGAGAGGTTGGCCGCGGCGGGGCCGATCTGGGAGGCGGTATCGGACATGTGAACGCAAACACTGGTCTGGACGGGCGGCAATATGTAACAACTGCGCCCG